>JALOOG010000012.1 GCA_025454525.1 Anaerolineae bacterium
GGGTCGTGATCGGGTCAATCAACGGGACATACGTGCCACTGGCAACGTTATAACGCATCTGGACACGTTGTGATGATCCATCGGCGTAGTTGACGATGACGCGGATACGGAAGTTTGGCGCACCGGTCGAACGAGCGAACCCGTTGAAGGTCAAGACATCGCCCGTATTGAAGGCGGTGAATTGTGTGAGGTCAACCCGTTGTTGCAGGATGCTGTCTTCCACGGCACCACCACCGATGAACATGAACGAACAGACCCCCGTGCGAGCCAAGCTTGCGTCACAGACACGACGTTCACCAGAGCCGTTACGGATGCCCCAGAAGTCGGCCACGCCGTCAGCGGGGTTGGTATCGTCCTCGAAGCTACGGTTACGGAGCAGTTCGACCGCGTTCGGATCGGGGGTATTGGTCGCAGTCGGTGGGACTGGCGTATTGGTGGCCGTCGGCGGCACAGGAGTTTCGGTTGGGCCTCCCGGCGTGTTGGTGAGAGTCGGCTCTGGCGTGTTCGTAGCCGTGGGCGCAGCGTTCACCGTGAAGCTAAAGGTGGTCTCCACTTGTTGCGGATCGGGGCCGCTGACTTCACCCGTCACCAAGACGGTGTAGGTATCGGGCGCTAACAGTGATGACGGGGTAAACGTGACTGTACGGGTCGGTTCATCATAGACAAACGTCCCAGTGACTGCGCCAACGGTTGCACCCGTGACGGTGAAGTCGGTAGTCGGAGGCATCGATTTGCTCCAAGTGACCGTCACCGTCGTATTATCGGGGACGTTGGTTGCGCCGTCGGACGGGGTGAACGCGGTGACAAACGGATCGCGCCAAGTGGCCACGGTAAAGTCGATCGTTTGTTGCGCGCCGTTTACGCTGTCTACCAACAAGGCACGATCGGGTAATTCACTTCCATCCGCCGCTTTTTCAACCCGTTCCCAATTACCGCGGGTGAACTTGAAGCGGAGATCCGTGCCATTCAAGAAGGTAAAGGTACCTTCCCAAACATTCGGACTGGTTTGTGTAAGCGGTGCGAAACCCGGATTCCATGGGCCCCAGACCGTTTGATTACCCGCAATGTGGACGACCGATCCCGCGGGGGTATTGGCCGGAACGGTCACGCGGAAGGTGATCTCAACCGGGACGTTTTCAGCCGTAGCGGTGATCGCATTCGAGTCCGCCGAGAGGTTGAAGCTGGTATCGACCGCACGAACGACATAGGTATAGGTCTGATTCGCCGTGACACCGCTATCGATAAAGGTGAGAACTGCATCATCCACCGTGCCGATCAGAACGTAACCCGTTGGCGGGGTTTGCGTGCGATAGATTCGATACGAATCGACGGCGATATCATCGGTGCTGGCCGTCCAAGCTAAGCGAATTTCCGAAATTGAAGTCGAAGAAACGCTTAAGACAGGGGCAGCAGGCGGTGTGGTGTCGCTGCTGGCGTTGACAGTTAACACGCCGAGATCAACGACTTCATTATCCCATGCGCCGTCTAAGTCACCGTAAGACCAAGTGGCCCCATTATCGACGCTAAAACGAACGGCATAGTAGAACGAACCGACTTGATTGGGCAGTAGCGTACCAATATATTGATCCGCGTCACCTTGTTCAGAGTCGTATGCCATATTGAACCAAGTCCAATTGGTATCGGTTGGATTGGCCACAGAACCGTAACCGGCTTGCGCGGTGATCCCTGGAGTTTGACCTACCGTGACATCCGTGCCGCCCGGAATAGTGATCCGTGCATATACTTGATCCGTGGGGGTCGTGGTGCTGATGGTATGGGTCAAGGTCGTGGGCCAGTGCATAAAATAGACAACCCCTGAACCACCGAGATCCCATTGCGGGTTCGCGTAAATCTCATTGGAGAAGCTGCTCACGATTCCGCTTGCCGTGTTACGAGCAACCACGACGTAGTAATACTTGCCACCCGTTTCGACTAACGTATCGGTGTAACTCGTGGTTGCCGAGGATCCGAGCATTTGATAACCACCGCCGCTTAAGTAGCTGCGATAGACATCGTAAACATCGGCACCAGGAACGGCTGACCAAGAGAGAACGACAGGCGCGGCCACGCTGCTCAATGAGAGCGATGGGGCGGCCGGGGGAGCGGAATGGCTTGAGTTCATCACCAACAGCGCGCCGCCACGGGCAGGGACGTTGGTGACGGTGAGATTCCCATTGGAGTCCACTGTGTAGGTATCGACGGCCGGAGTCATCACATCATCGAAGTTGGCCCCAATCGGTAAGTAGCCCAACACGTTTACGGTGATGTTTTGGGTATTGGTGCTACGGTTGATAAAGACCACCGCGGCATTCGACAGATTCGGCATCCGTCGCCCATAGACATATAGCGGGTCTACTGCTGGGCTAAGCGAGAAGTTTTGCATCAACAGCGGACGGAAATCACCGGTACGTAAGGCGGGGTTGTCGTTACGTGTGGTAGCCAATAACGTGTAGTGATCCAACAACTGATCGCGAGCGCTATTGGGCGCGTCGGATTGGAGGTGGACATAGTACGGAGTACCGAGTCCGCTTTCTAACCAGGGGAACGGTTGACGGTTATAGGGATCGTCTTCCCATTTGCCGCCGCTCCATGTTTGTGGTCCAGCCAAACCGACTTCATCCCCATAGTAGATCGTGGGTGCGCCGGGCAGGGTGAGTTGTAACAACGCCACGCCTTTGAGACGAGTGATCGCATCTGACCAATCGTGCGCCGGATTGAGCGGGAATTGAGTGCCTTCCGCTGGATTAGACGGATGACCATGTTCTAACATGAACAGAGCGCGGCTGGTGTCATGGCTGCCTAGCAAGTTCATCATCGCGGCAAACGCTTCGGGCGCATACCGTTCTTGTAAGCTTAACAGACGTTCATTTGTGACAGACGGCGAGAACGGATTGATCACACCCGCAGAGCTACCGCTGTTATGATCGTTATCCGTAAACGGTGTATCGCGCCAGAAACCCAACACGGTCGTGCTGAATTGGTAGTTCATGGTCGCATCCCATTCGCCGGGATTGCCATTCGGGAAGGTGACACCACCGCTGACACCGCCGCTTGTCCATGAGGTCGAAATACCCCATTCTTCACCGACGATATAAGCATCAGGATCAACCCCATGAACCGCTTTACGGAATTCTTCCCAGTAGGGGTTGAATTGTTCGCGACCGTCGGTTAACTCTTGTTGAATCCCATGATCCACTTCAGGAGCGACATCCAAGCGCCAACCGTCCGCGCCTTGCGCGATCCAGTATTCACCCACCGGTTGCGTGACACCTGACCAGGTGTGATTTAAACCATTGCCCCACACCAGATCTTGCGCCATGTTGCCAGCGGTATCCAACACGGGTAAGCTGTCGAAAATACCGAACCAGAACGGATAGGTCACGTTTCCGTCACACAACGCCGGGTTGGTCGGAGGATTCGGCGGGATAAAACGATACATGGGACGGAAGGGGCTGTTAACATCTTCACAAGCACCCGATCCATAAGTGGCGTTGCTGTATTGGCTATACCGATCGAAGTAGAAGCTATCCGATGAGGTGTGGTTAAACACGCCGTCAAGGATGATCCGGATTCCGCGATTTTCGGCCTCTTGCGCTAAGGTTTGGAACAGCGCCAAGTTACCGAAGTTATCATCGATCTGGCTGAAATCACGCGCATCGTATTTGTGATTCGACGGCGCTTCAAAAATCGGGTTCAGATACAGCGCAGTGACCCCCATGGTCTCTAGGTAATCTAAGCGATCGATCACCCCTTGCAAGTCACCACCATAGAAGTTACGACTCCATGACCCTTCGCAACCATCATTACTATTGATGCGTGGATCACAGATCACCGTGTTCCAATTGACAGCGAGTGAGCGATTGATGGTACCGCCCGCTTCATTGTAGAAAAATGATCCCGCCGCAAGATTATTGGCCGGATTGCCATCACGGAAACGATCGACAAAGACCTGATAGATCACCGCATTTTGTACCCAATCTGGGGTTTGGAAGGCCGGATCGTATACCGTCAATTGCCAGCTC
Source organism: Anaerolineae bacterium (assembly GCA_025454525.1). Lineage (GTDB taxonomy): Bacteria > Chloroflexota > Anaerolineae > Aggregatilineales > Phototrophicaceae > JALOOG01. The sequence continues at coordinate 4,023 of JALOOG010000012.1, forward strand.
CGATCTTGAGATCCTCCGATCGTCTCGCCCCAACCACCAAGGCTATCGCTATCTTCATAGAAGGCGGTAGCTGTACCGTCAGTGGCGATAAAACGATAGTAATACACGTTGGCTTGTGGGCCGGTGTTGAGCGGATATTCCCAGTAATCGTAATAATCATCGGTGTAGATTTTGGTCATACCCGCGATCGTCTGTTGATCAGCACGATCGTTCCAGATCCGGATCTGCACGCCGGTGAGGTCAAATTTAGCTGAACGGAAGCGTAATTTCACTTGTGTCCCGAACGGCACAGCCCCGCCGGGGGTGCGATACAGCGTATTGCGGCTGTCGTGACCGAGATCGCTCCACCAGATATTGTTATCTTGCCGTGCGTTGACGCGATAGGCGAAACGGTTGGTGTTGGTGTTTAAGATTACCGTGATCGTTTGATTGGGCGCGGTTGTGGTAAAGCTCACCGTGCCACCATCAATAGCGCGTCCGGTAGAGGTGAATTGACGACTCCAATTGCCTAACTGACTGATCTTCGCTTCATAAGTCCCGGCACTTGCGATCGTGAAGGTGTTCGAGAAGATCCCATTACCGCGATTGATCAGGTTGGTCGCGAGATTGTTATTATTCCAACCTTGCCATGCGCCGACCGCTATCCAATTGGTTGGGATGTTTTCGGTCGCTCCGATGAAGTTGACATCTACAAGATTAGTGCTAGGGGTAAAACCGTCATTATAGGTGCGGGTGTCAAAAACAATGAGGAGTTGTTGGTTGGCTTGATCGGTGCTAAACCAATAATTTTGACTGGGAAATTCTTGTCCCCAAGCACAGTTGCCAATCACTTTTAATTCATACTGCCCAGCCACATTCAAGGTAACGCCTAAGGTATAGACTCCGTTTCCTTGATGAGTCATCGGGTTCGCGGCCGGATCCCAGTCCGCCGCACCCCCTGCTTCGGTCTGCCAATTTCCGGCAGCGCACACACTCGTAAATATTTGCGCGGTGGTGACAAACACGCTACTCAGTGTCAGCACGACCACACAAATTAGCATAGCAAAACGTAAAATTTGCCATGCTGGTCGGAAAGATCTGATCATACAAGCTCCTTAAAACAATAAAGTATATAGCAGCAACATGAGCAATCAATTTCCACATCCTCATAAGGCGAATTTCACCAGAAAAATGAGAAAAAACACCCTTTTATGAGTGTAAAATGAATGATGTTTGATCACAAGGGGTTAAAAATCTACTAAAAACATCTAAATCGAAAAGACTCCAGATCTCATCCTATGTGATCGGCTCATGCACTGTTAAGGTACGTTGCGGTCATTATAGAATTAGACAAATAGGGGTGTCAAATGAAATCAGACAATTTACACAAGTTTCTTGTGTCATTTGTCACAATCACCACAAACTGTCGTAAACTTGGGCCGTCCCAAGGGCGACTTGTTTGTGCGTAAAGTGCTGAATTGCCCGCGCACGACCTTGATCGGCCCACCATTGACGCTGAGTCGGATCACAGTGGAGCGCGGCAAGGTGTTTGTGCAAAGTGCTGATGTCGCCTTCGGGGAAAATCAGGCCTGCGTCACCGATCACACCTGGAATCGCGCCGCTATCCGATCCGATCACCGGAGTCCCACTACACATCGCTTCTACCAACACGCGGCCAAATTGTTCTTTCCAATTCGGGCGCGTGCGTGAAGGCAACACCAACACATCAATGCTGTGATATAACGCGGGCATTTCAGTAGATCGGACTTGCGCCTGAAATTGTATGCGATCCGCAATCCCTAAAGTCTGTGCTTGCATTTGTAAGGCGTTGAGTTGTGGCCCGCCTCCTAACAAAATCAAGCGCCAATCCCCTGATAAGCGGGCGCAGGCCGCGATGAGATCGGCGATCCCTTTTTCCTCAACCAAGCGCCCGAAATAGCCGATCGTAAACGGCCGTTCAACTCGTTCATCCGGCGGATGAAACAGATCCGGATCTGTGCCAAATTGTGGGATCACGCTGATCGGTTTAGTAAAGCCTTTTTCGCGCCAGACTTGTGCGGCGCTCTCTGTGCCAACAATCGCATGATGCACGGTGTTTAAAACCCAACGCTCTCCCCAACCGAACGGGGGGGGATAAGCGCGATAAATATTCTGCCAACTAAAAAACAGCGATTTCGTCTTCAATCGCTCTGCATAAAACAGCATTTGCCACGCGGCAAGGTTATACGGTTCTTCGTCAATGTGAACAATATGCGGTTGAAACGCGCTTAAACGCTCACCCAATCCGACATACGAATGCAGATGAAAATCGCCATTGCGTCGGATCGGCAAGACTTCCAAGCGATACCCGTCGGTATAAACACGCTCTAAAGGCATTTCACCCCGTTCATCGCGCCACGACGGAGGCACGATCACCCATAAGTCGATCCCTTGTTGCGCGATCAACTCTAACTTACGCTGATAGATCCCAACAATACACGCCTTTGAGATCATCGCTACCCGTAACTTGACCATGATCAATGCCGCCCCATACGGAAATGATCCCCACGATTCCATGGGCTATAACTATCCCCCTCACCCTGACCGGCCACCGCTGACGGGGTGATCGGTTTCGCTTTGAGATCCGATAATGCGACCGCGATCAACGCCAGATCATCCATCGGTGTTTCAGCAGCGAGTAAGTGATGCAAATGGGTATCAACAAATGTGGTATCGATGTCACCCGCGATAAAGACTGGATGATCCAGTAGGGTGAGCAGAAAATCAAGATTCGTCGTCACCCCTAACACCACTGTATCGCGTAATGCTTGTCTCATGCGGGTGATCGCTTCTTCACGGGTGCGATCGTACACGATGATCTTGGCGATCATCGGATCGTAGTGGATTGTGATCTCATCCCCTGATTTTAAGTAGGTGTCTACCCGTACATTCGGTGCTTGTGGTGCGATAAACGTATGCACTTTGCCGATCGCGGGTAAAAATTGATTGCGCGGATCTTCAGCATATACCCGACATTCGATTGCATGGCCTCGTTGACGGAGATCTGCTTGATCAAACGGGAGCGGTTCACCACTTGCGACCTGAAATTGCAATTTGACCAGATCCACCCCCGTCACACATTCGGTGACAGGATGCTCCACTTGGAGACGGGTGTTCATCTCTAAGAAGAAAAACTCCCCTTGTGGAGTCGCGATAAACTCCACCGTCCCGGCGTTGACGTAATTCACTGCCCGGGCCGCATCCACGGCCGCTTGTCCGATCGCGTGCCGTTGAGCGTCGCTTAATAGGGGAGACGGGGACTCTTCAATGATCTTCTGATGTCGCCGTTGGGTGCTACATTCGCGCTCAAAGAGGTGTAAGGTGTTGCCATGCCGATCCGCGATCACCTGAACTTCGATATGGCGGCCGGTATCGATATAGCGCTCTAAAAATACCCGCGCATCTCCGAAAGCCTTTTGTGCTTCACGCCGCGCCCCTGCGATCGCTTCTGGCAGATCGGCGGCGGCGCGCACAATGCGAATGCCTTTGCCGCCGCCCCCACCCGCCGCCTTGACCATGATCGGATAGCCTATCTGTTCCGCGGCCGCGAGAAACGCTTGATCCGGCGCATCATCCGATGAAAAACCCGGTACTAACGGCACATTCGCCCGTAACATCAACTCCCGTGCCTGGGTTTTAACCCCCATGAGACGGATCGCCTCTGGATCTGGCCCGATCCATGTCAGGCCCGCACCGATCACCGCTTCGGCAAAGCCCGCATTTTCCGAAAGAAAACCGTACCCCGGATGCACACAATCGCACCCTGTATCGACCGCCGCCGCGATCAATCGCGGGATATTGAGATAACTTTCCGACGGCGGCGCGGCCCCGATCAAGATCGCCTGATCCGCCAATTGCACATGACGGGAAGCGCGATCCGCCTCAGAATACACTGCCACCGTTTGTATCCCTAACTCACGACACGCCCGGATAATCCGTACCGCAATTTCACCACGATTCGCGATCAAACACTTTTTGAGCATGAATGACACCGATCTTTGTCTGTTTTTTGCTGTTATTGTACCGATTCGGGTTTATTTTGTAAGATCGACTCGATCCGCGTGTCGATTTCCGGTGTGATCTTCACACTCAACGCTTTTAGGTTTTCATGGATCTGTTCGGGTTTGCTGGCCCCAGTGATCACACTACTCACCACGGGATTTTTCATCGCCCATGCAAGCGCTAAGGCGGCCATGGTCGTTCCCATTTCTTCCGCGATCAGGCTCAATTGTTGAGTTTTGCCGATGCGATCCTCGCTGATCTGACGGCTAAACCAATTCGGATCGACGTTTTGGGCGCGGCTGCCTTCTGGAATGCCGTGGTTGTATTTTCCGGTCAACACGCCTTGCGCGAGTGGACTCCACACCACCAAACCGATCCCGTTTTGTTCACACACCCGTTGCACATCGCCTTCCACTTGATCGCGATCCAACATATTGTAAAGCGGTTGTTCGGTGACGGGCTTGTAATGATTGATCCGATCGGCGATCTCAAGCGCTTCGCTGATTTGTGCGCCTGACCACATGCTTGTCCCCCAATACAGGATCTTGCCTTGTTGGATCAGATCATGAATCGCACGCACGGTTTCTTCGGTAGGGGTCTCATCATCGTAACGGTGACAGAAGAAAATATCGATGTAATCCATGTCAAAGCGTTTGAGTGATTGATGTACCGATTCAAAAATGTGTTTACGCGATAAGCCGCGATCGTTGATGTGATCGCTCATCGGCCAAAAGGCCTTGGTGCTGATCACCAGATCGCTCCGCTTAAAGTCTTTGATCACCGTGCCGACCACTTTTTCCGCTTCACCGCGGGCATAAATATCTGCCACATCGATAAAGTTGATCCCCTGTTCGATCGCGACTCGTAAACATTGTGCGGCGGTGTCATTTTCAACGGTGTTTGATCCATAGGTTAACCATGCGCCCAACGAGATCGCGCTGACTTTTACGCCTGCCTTGCCTAACCGACGATATTCCATGTTTTCCCGCTCCTTGATTTTAAGCGATCGCGCTCATTTTTAGGCGATTATACCCGTCTGAATGAAAGTGCCACTATAACCGTTAATGAGTAGGATCAACTCGCAATCTCAAGATGATAGAACGGGGCTTTATCTGAATGAGGTAACATGAAAAAACATCCCCCAATGGAGATACACCTGCTCATCGTAAATGGGCCAGTTCCCTCCGTCTGACAGCCATGTATGGGGAGGGCTAGGGTGGGGTTGGACGCAAGAAACTTTCCTGATATTACTTTTGTGTTTTCTGTGGTTTAAATATTTTCGCGCTTTTCTATGCTTAAAACGTATTTTTGTTTAGCAAGGTCTGCCAACATTGATATTTATAGGTGAATCTGCAATGCTTGATTCAAACCGCTGAAAATTTTATCTACAGATCAAAACAAAGGGAGTTGTGCGAGAATAGGTACCGATGAGCGTGCTTTATCTTCAATATAGGCTTGAATACAAGTGGCCACAAACTCCGCCAATTTCACGGGAACGGCGTTGCCGATCATCTGCTCAAGATCGGTTTTTGTACCAGAAAACTGAAAGGTTTCGGGAAAAGTTTGCAGATAACTACGTTCGATGGTGGTTAATGGGCGAATGGCAGCACTCATTGGCGCAGAGTCTTGTGGATGTGTTCGATAAGTTGCTGGAATTGGACGATTCACCCCGCGAATGGTGGGACTTGGTTCATAGATACTAAAGATAGCGCGTCGGGCATAACTTCTTGGGTGTCGATAATAGTGTTCAACGCCGAGTCGATCACCTAGATAATCAAATACTGTCAGCGGTTGAGGTGCAAAACGTTGTTGATAGTAGGGTTGTAACGTGTTATGACCGCCCCCCAATTCTGCCACTAAAAAATAACGTTTGCGGTTTTGCGGCACTCCACATAAACTAGCGTTAAGAATCGCCTCGGTCAATCCATAACCACGATCAATCAATAGTTGTTTCGCAGTTTTAAGGCTTTGGCTTTTGTGTATCAAATCCACATTTTCCATGACAACCCACTCTGGACAGGTATCTATGACCATTTTCGCAAATTGAATCGTAAGATCGGCACGTCCTTGTTGTTCATCACGTTTTCCGGCACTGGAGTAATCCTGACAAGGTGGGCCACCGATCAGCATATCCGGTGAGTTGGGCAGTCTCGTAACTTCTCGTAAATCCGTGAGGTGAATCGGATGCTGAAAGTTTTGGCGGTACACCTCTACTGCCGCTCCCCAATGATCGTAAGCTGCGATGAGGTTATATCCCACATTTTGGAAGCCTAATGATAGTCCACCACACCCAGCAAATAGATCAATCACACGCATCATGAATCCTTATTCAAACAATTCAAGTGAACTAAGGATCGCCGCATCTAGCCGACGTTCTGGACTTAACAAATGTTGACCGCCCCCTAAAATAATAGATTTAATCGCCGTGCGTTGGATACGCGGAGTCGTTAATTCAGCGCATTTCATCCATTGATGGGTAATGCGCCCGGGAATAGAAAATGCTTTATCATTTTTGGTTGCATGTGATAATTCATCGATGATTTTGGCATGATTAATTTGACCGTCTTCAGCATAATCCAATAGCATTTTCATCAACCAAATAATTGAACGTGCTTGACGTGTAATGCGATTCATTTTGTCGCTGACCACATAAAAGAACAATTGCGTGAATGCGAAATTACTCCATACAAACAGATCAAAGGCATTTTGGTGTAAAAGAGGTTTTTTGCCTTGTGTTTTCCATATAGGTTACATCAAGAGAGGGTGTTGTAAATGAGCAGACTCGTTCATAATGTGGGTCAAATTTTTTACCATAACAGGTAAATACGGGAGAATTTCTTCCCCGCTATTCCAATCGTCGATCTGAAAAGGGGTGGTCATCAATAGCTCTAAAAGAGTCAAGCGTTGATCTTTAAAGGCAAAGGCGATGCTTAAAGCTAAATAGACAATGGTATCTGGTCGGATCACAATTTCACAACTATACCCGTTGTCATCTAAATGATAGGTAGAATTATCGGGTAAAGCAGTCAACTTAATCTCAAGACCGCGTAAACTAAGCGATGTAGATCGTTGTAGAGTGACCAGATCGATACAGGGTAAACTCCCGACAATCAATTGTTGATATGGGGTGAAATCACTTTCAAATGCGAAAAATAAATCATCATCTAACGGCGGAAGTCCGAACAGGTCACTGACCTTGATTTGAGAATGAATCAGTTTCCCTTCAGAATTTAAAACCAGATAGATCGGATTGATAGATTGGCTATACATATAGCAGGCTAATGCTGCTGGAAAAGTGGCATTAAAATTGTTTTTACTCCACCCTTCTTCGGTAGAGAAATCACGATTAGAGTATTGAAGTCCAAAAAGGGCAGGATTTGTAATCATTGTTTTGGTTTGCTCATCTATAAAGATAAATTAGAAACAGACAACCACTAATGACACCTTAGCCCCCATAAACCCGCTTGCTGTACGCAAGACAGGCAAAGCGAATGTATTTATTCTCTCGTTTTTAACGCATCACTCCTGATTTTACCATCCCACTTTATCTCTGCAACTGAACAAGACTCCCTAAATCGTTTATAATCAATCCGACAGAATCATAGCAAAGATGACGGCGCGATGAAATTATTGATCAGTTATTCCAGTCAAGACAAAAAATGGGTGTTTGAGTTGGCCGAAGCCCTACGCGCACGGCATGAGGTCTGGTGGGATCGCAAGGTGTTACCCGCGTCGGATTGGTGGGACGCGATCCTCACCAATCTCGAAAAAAGTGATTGTATCTTGTATATACTAAGCCCGAAATCGGTGGATTCGATCTATTGTCGGGCGGAGATCGCTTATGCGGTCGCGTTGAATAAGCCGATCCTACCGTTGATCCTTGAGCCGTGTGTATATCCTAAGCTATTAGAGGGAAATCGGACGCAATATCACGCGATCGCTGACGGTGAGACGATCAAAGATGTGTTGTTAGTGATCGCGGAATCATTGGGGGAAATCCGCTATGATCTAGGGGTTGGCAAGCGCTATGCCCCACCCACCACGCCACCTCACCGTCCCCATGAACCGAAACCCACCGATCATCGCGATGCAGATGAGGTGTTTCAATTGGCCGAAGACGCGGTTGCGGTCGATTTTGAGAAGGCCGAAGCCTTGTTTCAGGCGGTGATCGCCGCTGATCCCAAGATCTTAGGCGTGGCGGCCAAAAAGCGATTAGAAACCTTGCGATCGGAGCGGGAACGCGGTCAAGCCTATCAACGGGTCAAGCGTTTCGCGCAAAATCCCGCCTTGCGAAGCAGCGCGAAAGAGGCATGGCGCGCCTTTCAAGCGGAATATCCGGGCTATGATCCCGACGGTATCGCGTTATTGTTAAAAGATCCCGATGAGACTCCGATCCAAAAAGCGATCCGATCGGCTTACGCCTTTAGGGGAAAACGCAACGCGGATTGGACTCCAGTAGTGATGCAATTTAGCGATTTGAAGATCCCAGAGATGCCGTTTTGCCTCGTGCCGGTCGGATCGTTTGAGATGGGCGATGATCGCCACGATGATCAGAAAAAGCACCCGCAGACGATCACGCGGCCGTATTGGATCGGGCAGTTTCCCGTGACCAACGCGCAATGGAAGCGAGCGGTGGCGGCCAAAGTGGTGAGTGAGCCAGCTAAAGGTAATCCGTTGACTTGGTATCAGGATGCGGCGATGCAGGATGCGCCTGTGGTCGGAGTCTCATGGTTTGAAGCGCTGAAGTTCTGCCAGTGGTTAGGGGCGCGGTTGCCAACCGAACGGGAATGGGAGTACGCCGCACGGGGAATCGAGAGTCTCGTTTACCCGTGGGGAAATGACTGGGAAAACGGGGATAGGGCGGTTTGGTCGGGGAATAGCGGTGGTAAACCGAACCCAGTGATGGTGAAACCGGAAGGGCGGAGTTGGGTTGATGCTCGGCATCTGAGTGGCAATGTCTGGGAGTGGTGTAGCACAGTTTATGACGAGTCAAACTACCCTTATCCGTATCAAGAAGATGACGGACGTGAATATTTATCTTATGATAATTATCAGCGCGTCTTGCGGGGTGGCTCTTGGCTCAACAATGTAGACTACCTCCGCGCTGCGAATCGTTACTGGGACGTTCCGTCGGTCCAGTTCAACTACCTAGGCTTCCGTTGCGCCCGCTTTCTTGATTCTTGATTCTCGTCCTTCCGATTCTGTTCTTTTGATTCTGCTCTTTGTTCTTGTTCTTTTGCCAAGCGTTTCGGAGATGCGAATGGGAGTCCCCCTTTGCCCGCTTGCGGGCCGGAATTGGGTGAGGGAAATCGATAAGATGTGATAATATCGGGGATGATCGGGTGGTTGAGGGGGGGCAAGATTCACCTTTACGCAAGGGGACGGCAATTCCACCCGTAAGGCTTAGCGCAAATAGGGAAGCGAAGTCATCTCAACCCAGTCACCCATTAATGGAGACCCACCTCCTCATCCCACGCAAACCGATTCTCTGCCCCATGCTTGGGAAAGGGCTAGGGTAGAGTTGAATGCAAGAAACTTTCCTGAGATTACTTCTGCGCTCTCTGTGTCCTCTGTGGTTCAAAGCTTTTAACGGAAACTGTTAATGAGACTCAAACTCGTAACCTTTGTCACGACTTTTCCGCTCATCTGTGCGATCCATACCGGATTGATCTACAGGCTGAACCGCTTGCCCTAAGCGATGCACGAGATGCAACGGGCCGCAATCAACGCTATAATCAACGGCGCACAGCCCGATCGATGATCTAAGGACAAGCCCGTGAATTTCATCAAATTAGCCCCCTCAATTCTTTCAGCCGATTTTACCCGCTTAGGTGAGCAGATCGCCGAATCAGAACGCCATGGCGCGGATTGGATTCATGTTGATGTGATGGATGGGCGGTTTGTCCCGAATATCACCATGGGCCCGCTAATCGTCCAAGCAGCCCGACGAGTCACCTCGCTGCCCTTGGATGTGCATCTGATGATCGTAGAACCCGAACGTCATCTTGAGGCCTTTGCCAAGGCCGGCGCAACCGCGATCAGCGTGCATTATGAGGTAAGCCCGAATCTGCATCGCACGCTACAGGCGATCCGCGATCTTGGGTGTAAAGCCGGGGTTGCGCTCAATCCACACACCCCCGCGCAAGTGATGGTCGAAATTCTAGATATGGTGGATGAGATCGTGGTGATGACCGTCAACCCCGGTTTTGGTGGTCAAACGTTTTTAGCGTCCACCATGCCCAAAATCGCCCGATTGAAAGCGATGATCCGCGAAACACATCGCTCGATCGATCTGATTGTGGACGGTGGGATCAACCCCGATACCGCGATGACCGTGGTGCAAGCGGGGGCGGATGTATTGGTCGCCGGAAGCGCCATTTTTAACGAAGATTTTACGATCGAACAAGGCATCCAGCGGCTTAAGAGCGCATTGGAATGAATAACCAAAGCCCTTCGAGAGTGTTAAAGAATGTAGCATTTTTATTAAGAAATACAGGTAAGGACTCGTGGGTATGGTAGTCGAGATCAAACGTCAGGTATGTGATGGGCATCTGTTAAAGTGGTTAATGGCGGCGGGCCTCGCATGGCTAGAAAATCATCGTAAACAGGTCAACGATCTGAATGTGTTTCCTGTGCCGGATGGTGACACAGGGACAAATATGACGTTGACCTTACAAAAAGCGTATGAGGCGATCGCTCAAATGGACGAATCGCATTTTGGAGTGGTCAGTGCCGCCGTTGCCCACGGGGCATTACGCGGCGCACGCGGCAATTCTGGCACGATCCTCTCGCAATTATTCGCGGGATTTGCCGAATCGGTGCGCGGCCATGAATATCTTGATCTGCCTTTACTGGTGACTGGGGTACAACGCGGTGTCGAAAAAGCCTATCAAGCGGTGAGTGAACCCGTAGAAGGCACGATCTTGACCGTGGCGCGTGAGGCGATGGAAGCTGTGACGGCGTTTGATCCCGCGAGTCGCGATCTCAAGACGGGATTTGAAGTGTTATTGCAAGCGGCGTATGAGTCGCTGCAACGCACGCCGGATCTCTTGCCCCGTTTGAAACAAGCCGGGGTGGTGGATTCAGGTGGTCAAGGCTTGGTGTATATCTTAGAGGGTATGTCTCGTTTGTTACACGGTGAACCGATCACGATCCGTGAAACGGCCTTAGCGCAAGCGACTCCCGATGATTGGCAAGAGGCGCTCTTACCTGAAGATGAAGAAGGTTATGGCTACGATGTGCAGTTCTTGATCCATGGCGAACAATTAGATGTGAACCAAGTTCGGCATGATATTGAGGCGATGGGATGGTCGGCCTTAGTCGTCGGTGATGAAGCGTTGATCAAAGTCCATGTGCATGTGCATGATCCCGGCCAACCGTTGAGCTATGCGATCGGGTTAGGGGCGCAAATTGACGATATTGTCGTTGAGAATATGCAGTTGCAATATCAATCGTATGTGCAGGCCCGCATCGATCGCCATGACGATCAACTGCAAGCGGTGGAAGGGGTGGCGGTGATCGCAGTAGCGAGTGGCGATGGATTGCGTGACTTATTGAAAAACGAGTTCGGTGTGGCCGCGGTGATCTCAGGCGGTCAAACGATGAACCCTAGCACCGAAGATTTTCTCGCGGTGATCGATCGCTTGTCGAATCATGAGATCATCCTGTTACCCAACAACAAAAACATCCAACTCGCTGCGGAACAAGCGGCCGAATTAGCCCGTAATAAACAGGTGCGTGTGATCCCGACCAAAACGATCCCGCAAGGCATCGCGGCCTTGATGGAATACGTCAATTTGCGCGATGAACCGATGGAGACGATCTTTGAAGGGATGCGCGAAGGGATGCGGGAAGTCGTCACTTGTGAGATCACCACCGCGACCCGGGATGCGCTGATCGATGGCGTAGAGGTGCGCGAAGGTCAATACATCGCCTTGATCAATGGACAATTGCGCTTAGCTGAGTCGGAGCTAACGACGGCGGTCACTCAGGCGCTCCAAAAAGCTGGGGCAGGCGATTATGAGTTGATTACGGTATACTATGGGCAACAGGTCAAACCCCAACAGGCGACGAGTTTACAAGCGCACTTAAGTGAGCAGTTCGCTAACCAAGAGATCTTCTTGGTCAATGGGGGACAACCCCTTTACCCGTATTTGATCAGTTTGGAATAAATGCTGAACGTCCATATTGTCACTGACAGTTGCGCGCACTTCGTCGATCCCTATTTTCTCCGCCATTATCCGGTGACGGTCGTCCCGAATAGGCTAGAAATCGGCGGTAAGGTCTATCAAGAAGGGGTCGATCTGGGAGTAGAAGAGGCGCTACAATTAATGGCTGCACAAGGGACTCCGCCAACGGTGATTCCCCCAAGCACGGCCGAATATGTCAAAGTGTATAATCGCGCCGCCCGCAACGGTGACGCGATTCTCTCGATTCATGCTTCGCGTGAGCTATACAACAGTTGGCATCATGCCCGTGAGGCCGCGCAACAATTCGCCACGCAAGCCCAAATCGCGGTGATCGACTCACAAACGATCTGCACCGCGCAAGGCTTATTGGTGCGCTTGGCCGCGGAATCGATCGGCAAAGTTGATCAGTTTGATCAACTGGTGCGAAAAGTGCGAGGTGGGGTGGAACGGGTTTATTCGCTGTATTGTGTAGAGAATCTTACCTATCTGCTCCATCACAAGATCCTCTCACCCGCGCATGGGATCTTAGGCACGATGTTAGGGATCAAACCCTTTTTGACGATCGAAGAAGGACGCTTGTTACCGATCGAAAAAGTACGCACCCGTATCCAAGCCGTAGAGCGTATGTTTGAATTTATGACCGAATTTGAAGATGTACATGAAACCGTTTTGATCCAACCGAAATCTGGTCATACTGAGATCATGCGTTTATTAATGGAACGGTTGACACAAGAACTCCCGAATCGACGTGTTTCGACCACAAGTTACACCGCATCATTGGCCGCATTGATCGGCACAGATGCTCATGGATTGGTGATCTTAGAAGACGAATTAGACGATGACCTATGAAAAAAATACGCTTTGTGACCGATAGTGTTTGTGACATCCCAAAAGATTTGATCGAAAAATGGGATATTGGCGTTGTTCCCTGTTACGTCAATTATGGTGGCAAAAGTTACGCCGATGACGGGGTTGAACTGAATCGCGAGGAATATTTTAAACAATTAGCGGATATGCCAGATCATCCGACTACGGCCGCACCTCCACCCGCTTTAGCTGAAGAAGTGTTAACGAAATGGTTTGAAGGTGCAGATCATTTGATCGTGATCACCACGCCGGCCAAGCTAAGCGGGATCTACAATTCGATGCGTTTAGGTGGGCAAAAGCTCCCTCAAGATCGCATCACCTTGATCGATAGCGGTCAATTAAGTATGGCGATCGGTTGGCAGGTGTTGATTGGTGCAGAAGTGGCGGCTAAAACCGGCGATCTGGCACAAACCTTAAACGCGATCCAACGCATTCGCGATCATCAAGCGCTGTATGCAGGCTTATCAACCATGGAATTTTTACGGCGAAGTGGGCGTGTAGGGTGGGCGGCCGCGGGCATCGGGGCATTGCTTCAGATCAAGCCGATTGTTAAGGTTGGCGGTGGCGAAGTCGTATCAGAAGCGCGTGTCCGCACCTTTAGCCGGGTGATCGATAAGTTAATCGAATTGGCACATCAACACGCGCCACTGGACAAGTTAGCGGTACTGCATATCAATAATCTTGAAGGCGCGGCGGAATTGCGCGCCCGTCTGAAAGACATCATGCCAGAAGATACGATCACAACAGGTTGTGGCCCAACCTTGGGGACTCATATTGGCCCCGGCGCGTTGGGATTGGCAACCGTGAGTAAAAGTTGGAAAGCCTAAATGCCATCTGCAATAGAGACACTCGTTAAAATCCTTAAATTAGAGCGTCAACAGGGCTGTAAAAATAACGCGGTGATCGGCGGGATCGGTGCGTATGCTAAAAATTGGGTGAATGACGCGCATAAACAAGCCCGCAATGGCGAACAACGCGCTTTGGTGGATGAACTGCACGCTTTGTTATTTCGCTATGAAGCGTTGGATGTCAAAACCGAACGTTTCGACTTGATCACCTATATGTTAGATCGGATCACCGGACGCACACCCATGCCTCCGGAGTATCAAGCGCGTGCTGCGGAATATACCCGTCAACAAACCGTCGCATCACCGCCCACGGTTGAACCAGAAGCGACTCCTGTCGCACCGCGTGATCAACCAGAGCGTGAACGTGAACCCGTGCGACCGCGTGCGGCCAAACCCAAAGAACGTGAAGAAAAACGGCGTAAGGACAAGGAACGGGAAAAACCCGTCACCCCCGCGCCAGAAAAAGCACGGATCGAAGCGCATGACGCGGACAATGACAACGAACCGGAAATCACTGAAACCGTATTTGAGACTAGCGACGGGATCGAAGCGACTTATACCGGGCAATTAGACATCCCGTTAGATACACCGTTAGCGCGCCCTCCACGCCGACCGAAACGACACCTTGAAACCAGTGAGGCCGCTGATCTGATGCGTGGACTCAAGGCCTCGGTGATGAATGTGAAAGGCGTGGGGCCCACCAAAGGCCAACATCTCCGTAAATTGGGGATCGAAACCCTCGATCAATTGATGTATGCCCGGCCGCGTCGCTATGATGACTATCGTCGCTTGATGCCGATCGCGAAATTGTTACCCGAAATGCGGATCACGGTGATCGGGACAGTTCGCAAGGCGGAGATCCACATCGGACGCAACAACCGTAAAGACTTCTTTATGGAAGTGGATGATGGAACGGGGATGCTCTCGGTTTTATTTTATGGTCAACATTTTCTTGTGCGTTCGATCCGCGTCGGGAATCAATTGGTGATCAACGGGGAGACCTCAATTTTTAACGGGCGGATTCGTCTCGTCAACCCGGAATGGGAAAAATTGGATGTCGAAAATTTGCATAACGTTGGCATCATCCCGATCTACCCGTTAACCGAAGGCCTCACCGCCCGCACCATGCGTCGGTTGATGCGTGATGCAGTGGAATATTGGGCCGAACGTTTGCCCGATTTTATCCCAGATGCGACCTTAGAACGTGCTGAATTAGCCGATCTCGGTTGGGCCTTAAAACACCTGCATTTCCCAGAAGGTTGGGATCATCTGCATCATGCCCAACAGCGCTTAGGCTTTGATGAATTGATCTTGTTGCAATTGGCCATCTTAGGCAATCGGCGTGAATGGCAATCTAAGCCCGGGATCGCGCTTGAGATCGGCGATCAATTCATGGATGAGTTTATCGAAGCGGTGTTCCCATACCCCCTCACGGGCGCGCAACGTCGGGCGATTGAGGACATCCGCCGCGATGTGAGCCAAGCGATCCCGATGAATCGACTGTTACAAGGCGATGTGGGATCAGGGAAAACGGCGGTTGCCTTGACCTCGTTAATCATGGCCTTTGCCAATGGCAAACAAGCCGCACTGATGGCCCCTACGGGTATCCTTGCCGAACAACATTACCGCAACCTCACCCGTATGTTGGAACGGATGCCCGGTGAACATAAACCCACCGTCAAATTGTTGACCGGATCGCTCTCAAACAGTGAACGCGATGCGGTCTATAACGGATTGGCGGAGGGGTGGATCGACATCGTGATCGGCACTCATGCGCTGATTCAAGAAGGGGTACAGTTTAACGAATTGGCGATCGTGGTGATCGATGAACAGCATCGTTTCGGCGTGGAACAGCGCGGCGCGTTGCGCGGTAAAGGCACGAATCCGCATGTATTGGTGATGACGGCCACACCGATCCCGCGCACGTTGGCACTCACCATGTATGCGGATCTAGACTTATCGGTCATGGATGAAATGCCGCCGGGCCGGATTCCGGTGCGGACGCGGATCGTCTATCCCGTCCATCGCGAAAAGATCTATGAATTTATTGAGGCCCAACTTAAAGAAGGCCGACAAGCGTTTGTTGTGCATCCGTTGGTGGAAGCCTCTGATAAGATTGAGGCGGAATCAGCCGTTGAAGCGTATGAGCGTTTGCAAAAGGTGTTTCATCGGTATAAAGTGGGACTGTTACACGGCAAGATGAAACCGGCCGAAAAAGATGACATCATGGCACGGTTTAGCGGCGCGGAGTTTGATGTGTTAGTAACAACGTCGGTGGCTGAAGTGGGTGTTGATGTGCCGAATGCCAGTGTGATCGTGATCGAAGGTGCGAATCGCTTTGGGTTGGCGCAATTGCATCAGTTTCGCGGCCGCGTAGGACGCGGGGGTTATGCGTCATTCTGTTTGTTGATCCCAGATAACACCAATCGCGATGCGATGGAGCGTTTACAAGCGTTAGAAGCGACCAACGATGGTTTTAAATTAGCCGAGATCGATTGGAAATTGCGCGGGATGGGGGATCTGATCGGCACGCGCCAAAGTGGGAGCGCAGAATTGCGCTTTGCTGATGTGATCACGCCGGAACTGGTGCAATTGGCACAACGCGAAGCACGCACGATCTACGCCGAAGATCCCTATCTGGAACGGCCGGAACATCGTTTATTGCGTCAACGGGTGACGATGTTGTATCGCCCCGAAAGCGATCTTAGCTGATTTATTAGAGAAAGTTTGCACACAGGGAGTAAGCAAGGTATGGCCCGAATTGCGGTTTATCCGGCAACGCTTGATCCAATCCACCACGGCCACATTGACATCGCCGGACGGGCTGCCCGTATTTTTGACGAGGTGATCGTGGCAGTCTATGATAAACCCAAGAAGAACACCTTGTTTACGGTGGATGAGCGTTTAGCATTGGCGCAAGCGGCCCTACAGGACTATAGTAATATACGGGTTGCGAAGTATTCCGGTTTGATCGTAAACTACGCTAAGTCGGTGGGTGCGACCGTGTTGGTACGTGGGTTACGGGTCTTTTCAGATTTTGAATTTGAGTTCCGTTACGCACTGGCCAATAAAAAACTTGCACCAGAGATCGAAATGGTCTCGATCATGACCGATGAACGTCATCTCCATATCAGCTCCAGCACGATCCGCGAGATCGCTGAATTGGGTGGAGATGTCTCAACAATGGTGCCGCCATTTGTGGTGGAAGCGTTAAGTGCGCGCTTTGCTCAACATAATCAATAGGGAAGGGTTTGCATGGATATTCAACATCTTGTAGATCGTTTAGAGGACTTGATCGATGAGGGGCGGCACATGCCGTTCAGCAAATTTACGTTGATCGATGAAGAACGCGCTTTAGAGATCATCGATCAAATGCGAATTTCGATCCCAGAGGAGATCGAAAAGGCCTCGCGGATCATCGGGCAGCGTGATCGCGTTTTGGCCCAAGCGAACGAAGAAGCGGCGCGGATCTTACAATTGGCACGTCAAAAAAGCGAGCAAATGGTCAATGAAACCGATGATGTAAAACGCGCACAAGAACGCGCCAATTACATTATCGAACAGAGCCGCATTGAGGCCGCGAACATCACAGCCGAAGCCGATCAATATGTCAAAGATGTGTTGAGCCGCTTAGAACAAACCCTATTGCGGAGTATCAATGAGGTTCGCAATGGTTTAAGCCAATTGAGCGAGATCGAAGCACCCGTGCGCGCTACCGTGAATGCGAATGTGCCGCAACCGGTCATCCGGCAAACGGTTGATATTGAGCGTTAATCACCTGTATGCGACTGGTCTATGTCGCGTTGGCATGGGTGGTGGGCATCATCGCCGCCGGGGGAGCGATCGCGCTTAGCCCTAGCGCGTGGTTGATCTTTGCCGTGTTGACCTTAGCGTGTGTCGGATTACACCGTCGTGATCCGTCTATCCGTTTTTTGTGGTTGCTATGGCTATGTATGGCGTTGGGCGGTTTGCGGATGTCTCTGCATCCTCAAACCAGCGCGATCGCGGCTTATAACAACCTCGGTGGTTTAACCTTATCTGGTACGGTGACACGCGACCCCGATGTACGGGATGATCGCGTTTTTTTGCATTTGCAAACCGATCAAGTATTTTTTGCTGGACAAGCACAACCGACCAGTGGTTATGTACTGGTGCAAACCCCACGGACGGAGGGTATCCGCTACGGAGATCGAATCAGTGCGACCGGATTACTCATTCACCCCGGTGAGTCGGACACTTTTTCGTATGCCGATTACTTGCGCCGCAGCGAGGTGTTTAGCATCATGCGTAACGCGATCATTACGATCGAGTCACGCGGACATGGATCGGCCTTTTATAGCGCTTTGTTTGATCTTCGTCGGGATCTGAAAACCGAGATCGCACGCTATCTCCCAGAACCTCACGCGGGTTTATTGACCGGAATCCTGTTAGGGGATGAGCGCGGGATCTCACCAGAACTAGAGAAGGCCTTTAGCGTGGTGGGAGTCTCGCACATTGTGGCGATCAGTGGCTTTAACATGGCCGTGGTGAGCGGGGTGATCACACTGATTTTAAGCCGTTTTACCACCCGTAAAACGGTGATCATGGGGATCGGGATCGTCACCTTAATTGCTTATACGTTACTGGTCGGTGCCAATGCGGCCGTTGTAAGAGCTGCGGTGATGAGCAGTTTGTTATTGATCGGCGCTGCGATCAACCGTAAAACTTATGTCCCCGCCTCTTTAAGTTTCGTTGCGTTGCTGATGTCCCTCCAAAATCCGCTGGTTTTATGGGATCTTAGCTTTCAATTGAGCTTTTTTGCCACGTTAGGGCTTGCCTTATTTGCCGATCCGTTGACCTTTTGGATCGATCGTCGTCTCCAACGTCGTTTCCCGGAACATATTGCTTTGCGGTTGCATCAGATCGCCGAACCGATGATTGTCACCTTTGCGGCCTTGATCTTCACCTTGCCGTTGATCGCGATCATCTTTAATCGTTTATCATTGGTGGTATTGCCGATCAACCTGTTGGTGATTCCGGTGCAAACCGCGTTATTATTGTTGGGCGCGGTCTCATTATTTTTGGCGTTGATCCTCCCACCGATCGCACAAATTGGTTTTTGGTTTACGATGTTGCTGTTATCTTGGACGATCGAAATCGTGCGCTTATTTGCACGCTTGCCATTTGCCGAGGTGTCTTTTAGCCTAGATCCGCGTCTGGTGTTGGGTTTTTTTGTCGTCATAATGGGATGGGCGATCATGCGTGCAACTCAACCGAATGGGTGGTTTCGCTTTCAAGACTTTTTTCGACAACAGATCGTCTTGAATACCGCGTTCATCTCTGGAGTCGGGGTGCTGTTATTGATGATCGGTGTGATCCAATCGCGTCCCGATCGCTATTTTCACCTTTGGTTATTGGATGTTGGGCATACCAACGCGATTTGGATGCAAACGCCCGGCGGCGCACACATTTTGATCGATGGAGGCAATTTTCCGTCCCGTCTCTTGACCGCGATCGGGGATCGAATGCCGTTTTATGACCGTGAAATCGAATTGCTCTTTGTCACTACTCCAGATGAGACCAGCTATAACGCTTTAACCGCCGTTTTAGCGCGTTATGAGGTGGGTGCGGTGATCACCAATGGTCAACCGAACGTCGGTGACGCATTTGAGGCGTTACAGGTTGCGATCGGTGATCGTCCGGTGGTGAGTGTGACGGCCGGCTATAGTGTTGATCTAGATGATGGGACGCGGATCGAGGTCTTACATCCGCAACGCCAACCGACCTTAGGGGAGCCGTTAGGAGATGGCGCATTGGTCTTACGGGTGAGTTATGGGGAAGTGTCGTTTCTGCTCACCAGCAATTTAACCCAAACTGGACAATTAGCATTATTGTCTGAAGGGCAATTTCCGTTAGCGACGGTGTTCCAATTGCCCCGGCATGGCGCGCAAGGTGCGCTCAATACCGACTTTTTGGGCGTGATTCAACCATCGTTGATCTTATTGCAGACCGATCAGGCTAATCCTTTTAATCATCCGCATGGTGATACGCTTGCTTTGTTGGGCGATGTGCCACTGTATCGCACCGATCATCACGGCACGATCCATTTATGGACGGATGGCCGCCAATTATTCGCACAACCTGAACGTTTGCCTTAGGAGCGTGGTTTATGACCCTGCCGACCCAATTGATCCGTGTCGCACCGATGTTAGCGACGTATCACATCGATCGGATCTTGACCTTTTATCAAACGCAACTTGGTTTTCAACTTGATTTTCGTTATGACGGTTATGCGGCTGTTGCACGAATGGGCGTTCAAATTCACTTTTGGCAATGCGATGATCAAACGATTGTGGAAAGCAGTGGTTGTTATATTTATGTAGAAAATATCGCCCCGTTGTATGAAGAATATCGCGCAAGTGGCGTAATTCATCCCAACGGAGCGTTAGCGATCAAACCTTGGGGAGTCAATGAGTTTGTAGTGCTGACTCCTGATCAAAATCTGATCAAATTTGGTGAAATTATACGGTAGATGCCCCTTCGGCCGCGCTTGTGATATAAATTTGCGCGGTGTGTCCGGTGGCCGTGCGATAACATTCGGCGACTTGTTGCGCGAAATCAGTTGCGCCATTGGCTTTGACCAAAGCGACCGCACACCCCCCAAAACCGGCACCCGTCATGCGCGCCCCATAACAGGCCCAATGTCCTCGCGCACATTCAACGATCGCATTCAGCGCATCGGTCGATACTTCAAAATCATCGCGCAAGCTGTCATGACTATCGTTCATCAAGCGGCCCAACTTACTCGGATCGTTGGCCTTCATGGCATCACGGGCCGCAAGGGTGCGCTCATTTTCGCTCACCACATGACGGGCGCGACGGCGGGTCAATGGTTCTAATTGATCCATGTGTGCTTCTAATTGATCCAAGTTGACATCGCGTAACGCTTTGACCCGAAAAAAACGCGCCGCTTCTTCACATTGCGCCCGCCGTTCGTTATATGCACCGCCCACGAGGCCGCGCCGCGTGGAGGTATCCAAGATCACCACCGCGGTATCGGTTGGCAAAGGCACGAGTTCGGTTTCTAGGGAACGACAATCGATCAATAGGGCGTAACCCGCTTGACCAGACACCGAGATCATTTGATCCATGATCCCACTTTTGACTCCGATCCATTGATTCTCAGTTTTCTGACCCAATTTAGCGATCTGTGCTTTGTTCCATACGAACCCAGACACCGCATGAAACGCCCGCGCTGTGGCCATTTCTAACGCGGCCGATGAGGATAGCCCCGCGCCGATCGGCACATCGCTTTTTAACACACCTTCCCATGCTTTGAGGTTAAGCCCTGCACTCTCTAGGGCCCATGCCATGCCCTTGATATATTCGAGTGGGTTTGAAGGGCCTTTTTCAAGTTGATCCAATGAAAAGTCAACCTCTTGCTGAAAATCCATCAAATAGACCCGCACGCGATCATCTTCACGCGGTCGCAAAGCGATCCAGACGGTGCGATTGATCGCAAGCGGCAGCACAAACCCATCGTTATAATCGGTATGTTCGCCGATCAAGTTAACGCGGCCAGGAGCGCGTACAAGCAACGCAGGGGCTTCACCGAAGTGATCGGTAAACGTATCGATGACGACTTGTTGAATCTTGTCCATAGGGGGTTACGCCTGTTTGTAGTGGATCTCGGATAAATCACGTAAGCGTTGGGCGGCCTGTTCGGGCGTGATGTCCCGTTGCGCTTCGGCCAACAATTCAAACCCGACCATAAACTTACGCACAGAAGCGGAGCGTAACAGCGGCGGGTAAAAATGCGCGTGTAATTGCCAATGGGCGTGATCATCATCGTTAAATGGCGCACCATGCCAACCCATCGAATAGGGGAAGGAGACTTCAAACAGGTTATCGTACTTGGTCAACAAGCGTTTGAGGATGTCCGCTAGGGCTTCACGTTGGGGGTCATCTAAGTCCATCAGATGCTTGACAGGTTGCAACGGGATCACAAGAGTCTCAAAGGGCCATACCGCCCAATAGGGGACAACCGCTAACCAATGCTCATTTTCGACCACGATCCGCTCACCGCTTTCGCGCTCCATACGGGCGTAATCGATCAAGAGCGGGGTTTGATGATTCGCTTGGTAATAAGCGCGTTGATTTCGATCTTCCGCGGCGGCCTCATTCGGCAAAAAGTCACACGCCCATAATTGTCCGTGGGGGTGCGGATTCGACGCGCCCATCATCTCACCGCGATTTTCAAACACCTGCACCCATTGATACTGCTCAGAAAGTTCGCTGACTTGTTCCCCCCACACATCCACCACCCGCCGAATATCGGCATGATCCATTTCTGCCAAAGTCAGATCATGGCGTGGCGAAAAACAGATTACGCGGGATGTGCCACGCACGCTTTCAGATTGAAACAAGGGTAACACCGACTCGCGTGAGGAGGGCGTGTCCGGTAACATCGCTGCGAAATCATTGGTAAACACAAACGTGCTGGTATAAGGGGGGTTATGCGCCCCGTTAGCCCGTTCATTACCGGGGCAAAGGTAACATTTTGGGTCATGTTGTGGACGCGATTCCACAGCTGGCCGCTCAACGCTGCCTTGCCATGGCCGTTTGGTGCGATGCGGTGATACTAACACATATTCACCCGTCAGCGGATTGAGGCGGCGATGCGGATGTTCAGCAGGGTTAAAATCCGACATAATAAGCTCCCAGATTAGAGGGGGACATCGGCCCGCCTCAATAAATTAGGCTTGTAACACGATCAACACTTCAGCCAAGGCATGATAGGGCGTTTTGGCGCGCACACGCACCGGCCCCGGTGTAAAACGCGCTTTCAGATACACCGCCGCTTGACCCCCGACTAAAGCAAACGGGTTTTCACCGATCAGATCGGCTTCACCTTCCACCTCAAACGTAACCACGGTATGGGTATAAGGGAGCGGTGTGCCGTAATCATCGGTGATCTTAAAGACGATCCGCGTCATATCGATCCCGTCCGCTTGGATCACCGCATCATCAGCTTGTAAGGTCAAACGTTGAGGGAAGGCATCTTGCGTGATACAACATTCGGCCACGGCTTGATCGTTGAGGTATCCAACGATCCGCAATTCCCCGTAAGGATGCGCCAACAACACGCCTAGATTCATCAATTTAAACGGTGCGTAGGGCAGATTCGGGAATTGTTGCACATCGCGGGTATATTGTGCCAATTGTTGCACCCCGCCGATAAACACCTCGATCCGATCGCAATTGCTGAACACATAGATCGGTTCAATCACCCCTTCTTTAAGATCACCTAGTTTCCAGGTCGTGGCCGCATGAAGGATCACCCGTTGACTCGGCGCTTGTTGACTGGCATAGAAGTAAGCCGCGTGTTTTGGCAAGCGGAAAATGTCCATGACCCCGTGATAACAGATCCGATCGCCCGCCCCAAATTCTTTATGAGTGTTATAGTCAAACGCACACCACCCGATCGCCCCGGCCACACCGCCCGTACTCATCTGTAGGCTCTGAATCCGTGCATGGCGTAGTGCATGTTCCACCAAGCGTTCCTCATTATCATACGATTTAGTTGGGAACATATGGCCGTTGAACTCGGTGACCAAATGCGGCGTATGATCCGGCTCTAAGATCCCATTGGAAAAATCGTTGAAGGTATACACATCTTCCAAGAAATCGCCACCCAAGAAGAAGCGGACTCCGCCCGTCGGACGGGTGGGATCAAGGGATCGTGCGAGGGCGTTGGTCTTGGTGTAAAAGTCCGGCTCATCAAACGACTCATTGATCCGCACCCCCCAAATGATGATCGACGGATGATTGCGATCGCGTTCGATCATCGCCTTCACATCGCGTAAAGAGAGGTTTTGCCAGTCGGAGTCGCCGATATGTTGCCAACCGGGGATCTCCTCAAACACCAATAAGCCGATCTCATCACAGCGATCCAAAAAGTGGCGGCTTTGCGGATAATGTGAGGTTCGCACGATGTTACAGCCCAATTCGTATTTGAGAATTTCTGCGTCTTTCCGTTGGAGTCGGGCGGGGGCCGCTGCACCGATGTACGGGTAATTTTGATGTCGATTCAAGCCGAATAATTTGAGCGGTTTCCCGTTCAGATAAAAACCGTCATTGCGGAATTGTGCTTCGCGAAAGCCAAAGTGTGTACTGATCTGATCATCCCCAAATTCGATTACGATGCGATACAAATGGGGCTGATCTAACGTCCACAATTGCAGCGACTCCCACGTCGCCCCTTGACAGATCTCCGATAACGACACGTTCACCCGTTCACCGGCCGCCAATGTGGTCGATTGAAGCAGCGTTTTGATCACTTGATCGCCATCATAGATCGTCGCTTTTACGACACCTGCAAATTCTTGATCGCGTTGATTCCACACATCGACATCGATCTGAAGTTTAGGCGCATCTGTGAGTACCTCATGGGCATAGACAAAGACCCCTTCAATACGAGCCAGATCCACATAACGCAATTGTACTTCCCGATAAATCCCACCGAATACCATATAATCTACGGTATGGCCAAACGGGGGTATATCAGCGCGTTCTCGCGAGTCTAAATGCACCGTGAGCAGATTTTCATCGTCATCATGGAGATAATCGGTGATGTCATACGAAAATGGGGTGAATCCGCCTTTGTGTTCGGGGAAAGTGTGATCGTTGATCGTCACTGTGGCGGCTAACATCGCGCCTTCAAAATCTAGGAACACCCGCCGTCCGCGTCGCGGTTGGGGTAGGGTAAACACCTTACGGTAAGTGGAGATAAATTGATAATCGGCATCGTCAAAATTGTGATGTGGAAACAATTTATTGGTATGAGGGAGTGTTACCCAACTAAACGCACTCGGTGGGGTTTCGAGTCCTACTGGTTGCGGGTAAAACAGCCAATCATGATTGAATGGAATGACCAATCTCAAGCAAAACCTAACCTTCCATAAAGATAAATCTGATTAAAAACAATCCGGCTAAGGATCCGATCCTTGGCCGTGTAAGGGCAAGCGATCCCGTTTGCCCTTACGAATAGATTACAACGTTTAGGTGAGAATGCGATAACGCAATTCTGTCTCCGTGTTTATAAGGCTTGGGTGGAAGCACAACCTCGTTGTAACAGCGCCCAAAACAAGAAGAAGTGACCACCGCCGACCAACCCGGTTAAGATCCCTGGTGCTAAGGCGGCCGGGGTTTTCCCGCGTGCGCGCACCATACCCGCCACGATCAACGGGATCACAAACATAAAGGTATTGATCCCCAACACAGGCAGATCACACGGGCTGAAGATCGTGCGCGGTTCAGACACCGCAATCTTAGAGATCACCGAAGTCCCCACCACGGCCACCATCAGCAAACCGGGTAACAATTGTTTATCCGGCACAAGGAACATCGTGATCATCCCTAAGATGAAGATCGCGTAAAGCAGGATGTCGATCAACAAATAGGGCATTTCGTTACGCGGCGCAAGCGCATTGAGCAGCGCTTGGGTGTCCACATCGCTTTGAGCATAACTTAAGGGTACAAACACCACCAACAACATAAACAGCTCTAAAAGGGCGAATAAATGTTTTTTCTGCATAAAACGCTCCTCACAGACACGATCGGTTAATCTACTTATTGTACACTTGTGAGCTTAGATTCCAAAACAGGCTTTAGTGCGAGCGTTGCATGATACAAGAGACCATGAATCCCTAGAGCTTGGGCGGCCGCGATGTTGTCGGGCATGTCGTCAATGAAGATCGTCTCTTGCGCGGGGCGGCCTAACGCGGTCAACACATACTGATAAGCGGGTGGCGCGGGTTTCATCACCCCGATCAATGCGGAGATCACCAACGGATCAAACAGCTCCAAGATCGCTAAATCGCGCAACTTATCGATCAGAGCGGGGCTATCGTTGCTTAAGAGGGCGATCGTATGACCACGTTCTCGCAACTCCCGGATGTAATCGATCAAGCCTAAATCCAACCGATCACCGCGGAAAAAATCCGCTTTTAACTCAACCAGATCTTCAGGGGAGAGCTGTAAGGTTTGCGCCACATCGGCCCAATAATCGTCTACGCTAAGCGTTCCGGTTTGAGCCATGCGCCAACTAGGGCTGCCATGGACGACTTGTTCTACTTGCCCACGCGCTAAACCGAGTCGATCATCCCATCGGTGACGATAGGAATAATCTTCCGTTTTCATCAATACGCCGCCAAAGTCGAAAATCACCGCATGTTTCATTATAATTTGATCCTACGCTCATCAATTGAGGTGTTACTCATGAGATCACGGATTATAAAACTGCTCTCTCGCTTACGCGAATGGTGGTTACGGCGCAAATATTCCACCCGCACTTTACCCACACATCTTTGGCGCGCCTTCCAAAATTTTAATCGCTACGGCACGACGGAAGCGGCCTCGTTATCCTATTACGCCATTTTTTCGATCTTTCCGTTGATGCTGTTGTTGGCCGTGGCGGTGAATAGCGCGGTGAGTCCGACCGTGGCACAAGAGCAGATCTCGATGGGATTACGCATCTTTTTACCTCAACAAAGCGTTCTGGTCTTACAACAAAGTCTCCAAGAGGCCTTACAACAAGGCAGTCAATTTCAATTGATCGCCTTAGTCGGTTTGTTATGGTCAGCGTTAGGGTTATTCTCGAATCTTTCGCGCTCTTTAGACTTGATCTTTTTAGTCCCGTCGAGTCGTAGCATGTGGCGACAACGTTTGTTAGCGTTTCTGATGACGCTGATCTTGATCGTGTTGATCATCAGCTCCTTCATCACATCGGGGATCTTACGGTTGATCGCGGCGTTTTTGGTTAGCGGCCCCAACACATGGATCACAATCGGCACGATCTTTTTACCGTTTAGCATCAACTTATTGATCTTTGTGATGTTGTTTCGCTATGTGCCGTCTCGTCATGTCCTTTGGGAAGCGATTTGGCCGGCGGCGATCTTTGGTGCGGCGGGGTGGGAGATCGCGAAAGCGGGGTTGGCTTGGTATTTGAGCAGTTTAGAGCGTTTTGTGGCGATTTATGGAGGGATCACGACTGCGATCATCCTCTTGTTATCGGCTTATGTGATCGCTTCGATTTTTCTGTTTAGCGCGGAGTTGTGCGCCCGCCTCAACGAGTGGTTATTAGAGCATCAGACCGCACCCCAACCACTTTATGTAGAAGGCCCACAAGTGATCCAATTACCGCCGAATCAGAGCAAATAAAAACGGGCGAGTCGATAGAGACTCGCCCGTTCGTAGTTTAGAGGTTCTGAAGGCGTTCACCGATTTTCACCATCTGACGACCTAACTCATTCAAGACAGTGTTCGGCATTTTTTCCGCCGGATGGATCTGGTTAATTAAACGGTGTTGTTCAGCCTCTTGCATCAGCCGTTCGCGGCGTTCGCGTTCAAGTTCAAACAGGTTCATGAGCTTTCCCCTTGTGTTATGAGCGTTTCGATTGCAAATCTGTTACGTGTTTCGGTTGCAAACTGCTAGGAACGTTTCGGCTGTAAATCACGGATCGGTTGCGTTTCCTCACCTTGCAGTTGTTCACCGATCTTGACCAATTGACGACCTAAAGAGCGTAGCAAGTGGTGATCCGATGACCGATGTTCTTGCCCGATACGGGCGTGTTCAGCATCTTTCATCATTTGATGGCGATGCGTGTTGTTATAGATCTGATTGATCGTGTTCATGATCAGACATTCCTTGTGTGTGTGTGATTTTTAGGCGTGTGTAAAACTCAATTGACTGGGCGAGCGGGGAGTGGGCGACTCCGCGCAATTGTGTACAACCGTCTGATAATGATAAAAGCCCCTGAACTTTCGCGCTCATGGGCTTGGCGACTCCGATAGAACTGGAGGAAATTTCGCTTAGCGGGGCGCGATAGTGTCGATTCCCATGTGGGCGATACCGACGGGTTGTTTTTGTAACAATTGAAGCACCATTAAAGCATCTCCCTTCTCAAATCTCACTACCGAACGATGTGTGAGCTGTGCTGCTCAACTGTTTACAGAGTATCATGACCCATTCTAACCTGTCAAGCACCAAAGGTAAAGAAATGATTAAAACTTTGTAAAGGTTTCCACCTTTTGACTTTTTTTAAATCAACCGCTTTGATCTACCCCGAATGAGAGATCGGTGTATGATCCAATACAAACATCGTTTAAATCGAAGGTAGAGTACCATGAGCCAGTCAGCCATGCCGATTGAGGAATTTAGCCGCTTAGCCCGCGCCATTGAGGCGGAGGTTTCGCGGGTGATTGTGGGTCAAAAAGAGGTGATTCGCAGTGTGATCATCTGTGTGATCACGGGCCGCCATGCCTTGTTAGAAGGTGTGCCGGGCTTAGGCAAGACGCAATTGATCCGCACGTTGGCAGATGTCCTTGACCTGCATTTTTCGCGGATTCAATTTACCCCAGATATGATGCCCGCCGATGTGACCGGTACCAATATCATGGATGAAAATGAGGATGGCCGGCGCGTCTTTCGGTTTCAAGCAGGCCCGATCTTTGCCAATTTGATCCTCGCCGATGAGATCAACCGTGCGACCCCTAAGACTCAATCGGCGCTGTTGGAGGCGATGCAAGAGAAAACCGTGACTGTGGCGGGCAAAGGCTATCAACTTGAGTCGCCGTTTTTTGTCTTGGCTACCCAAAACCCGATCGAACAAGAAGGCACATACCCCTTACCGGAGGCGCAATTAGATCGCTTCATGTTTAAGGTCAATGTCACCTTTCCGACGATTGATGATCTGGTCACGATCATCGATCGCACCACCGGGATCGATGTCCCCCGCGCCCAAAAGATCACCACAGGCGCGGAGATCCTCAAAATGGGGGAATTAGCGCTTAATGCGCCCACTGCCAGTCATATCAATCGATATGTAGCGCAATTGATCGTATCGACACATCCCGAAGACCCGAACGCGCCGGAATTGGTGAAGAATTATCTCCGCTATGGCGCGAGTCCCCGCGGCGCACAGGCCTTGATCCTAGGGGCGAAGGTCAACGCCTTATTAGAGGGCCGCTATAATGTGTCATTTGAGGATGTGAACGCGGTTGCACCCGCCGCTTTGCGTCATCGCTTGTTATTGAATTTTGAAGGACTCGCGGAAGGCATTAAACCGGACGAGATCGTCGCAGAGCTATTAAAATCTGCCCAAAAATTAGCGGTTTAACCCTAAAAATCGTGCGATCTGCTCAAACGCATCATCTACACTAATTCCATCGCGTCCCCAGTCCCATGATTGGGGACTACCTGTCCTCACACCGCCGCGACTCACCGTGGCGGGTTTCCAGATCGCGATCGCGTTCGGGGCATACGGCGCATAGCGGATCGGATCGGTCGGGCCTAAGATCATGATCGTTTTTGCGCCTGTGGCCGCTGCTAAATGGGTGAGTCCGGTATCGTTCCCGATGTAGCCTTGTGCGAATGTGGCCAAGGCCGCGATCTCACCAAATGACAGTGATCCGACAAACGAGATCGCCGGAGTCCTCATTGCCTTGATCATCGCATCGACGATCGTGTGATCTTTTGGCCCGCCGATGATCACCGTGGATAGACCCAAGCGATCGGCTAAAGTTGCAAACAACTCCGGCGGAAAGCGTTTCACATCCATCTGCATTCCGGGATTTTGGCCGCCCGCCGGATTGATGACGACAAATCGCCCGCTAATCCCATGTTTAGCGAGCTTCTGTTGCACTTGTTCCCGATCACGGTCGCTGATAGGGACATTGGCATAACAATCAGCCGTATCGATCCCCAAAGCGCGCACCACATCTAGGTAGATCTCCGCTTCATGGCGGGGGGTGTTGGGATCGATTGGAACGCGCACGTTATAACCGAAACCCCGCCCATGGCTATCGAGTCCAGCGCGGATCGGAATCCCAGATAATCCTACAGCAAGGCTCATCAACGGCGATCGCACTAGCGATACCGCGAGATCAAATTGACCCGCCCGCAATTGCCAGACAAACCTCGTAAAATCACCCATCGTATACAGCGGTAAAGCCCGATCACCTGTATCGATCCACGCATCGATCAGCGGATGATGAGCGATTGCGGGTTTTGACCAACGCCCGATCGCCCATGTCAGGTGCGCGTGTTCATAGGCACGCCGTAAGGCTTTCAACGTGGCGGTCGCAAGGATCACATCCCCGATACAACACGGTTGAATCAAGACGATCCGTTGCGGTTTATCCTTGTGCGACCACATGCGTCGGTTTGATCTTGTAGATCACGCGGGTTTCACGGTAACGTTGTTCGGGGTTATTGGCGTAATACTCTGGTCGATTGAAGTAGACCGCGCTCAATTGATTGATATGATCTACCCCACCTTCTTCAGTGACCTCCGCCACTTCACCCCGAATTTCGAGGTAACGATACGGGTTTGCAGGGTCAATGGAGAGAATCGTCACCCTGGGGCGTTCGGTCATATTGCGGTCTTTTTGCCGATTCCGTGCGGTGTTGATCCAAATATGGGTACCGTCAAAGCTAAACCAGACCGGAGTCGCTTGAGGTTGATTATCCGGCATCAAAGTGACCAATGTCACCACGATCGGCCGTTGTACCAGATCAAGATATGCTTCAGGAATTTGTACAGACATGCGCTCTAAGGCTCCAAGGTTGCGATCACCGCCCAACGAAAGAGATATTCACCCGTTTCTGCTTGATACGATCGCGCATCACAGGTGATCAAGGTGAGGCGATCGTCGGGTGTTGGATACAATACCGTGAGATCGGTCTGATTGACCAATTTTGTCTCGATCACCCGGTAATAGGTGGGCTGTAATCCCTGCCAAAACACGATCCGATCCCCGATCTGTAGATCTTGCAGATCTCTAAAGATCCCCGCAGATCCATCTGGATATTCGACGTGTCCACCCAACACCATATTACCGGATCGCCAACCCGTATACTCAAAATGGCCAATCTTGGCTTCCCAAGGATCGATCTCCCAAGTTTCAGGGCCCAACGGAAAAGAGGTGATCGGGCTGATCACCTCAATTGATGGGATCACAAGACGCGGGTGATCGATCGCCTGATACCACGAGATCGCGATCAACAGCGCATAAACCCACTGCCAAACCCCCATACGATTGAACTTAAACCCGAATACCGGCCGATCGAGCGCGGGTTAAGATCGTGTTGGCTGCGCGGATCATCGGCATATCCACCATTTTCCCCTCAAACACAAACACCCCGACTCCATTGATTTGATGTTCTTCATGTGAGGCGATCAACCGGCGTGCGCGGTCAATTTGAGTGGCGGTGGGTGTAAAGACTTGTTGAATGACTCCGACTTGACGCGGGTGAATCGCTAATTTTCCGGTATAACCCATTTGCGCGGATCGTTCAGTTTCAGCGGATAAGAGCGCGTCATCTGCCCGTAGATCGATAAACGGGGTATCGATCGCTTGTAAATCAAAGGCCTTGGCATGTAAAACCACCGCGCTTTTTGCGTAAAAACCTTCCCACCCGTCCGATGTGCGAATCGCCCCCATATCTCCGGCGAGATCCTCCGCACCAAAACACAAAGCGCGTAAGCGAGGACTCGCTTGTGCGATCTCGCGCAAATTGACCACCCCTCGCGCAGTTTCGATCAATGCGAGTAAGATCGTGCTGTGTTCGGCGATTTGATACTGATGTTCGAGTTCAGTGAGTCGTTGATCGATCACCTGAAGTTGTTCAGGGGTTTCCACTTTGGGGATCATGTAACCCTGTGGACGGCCCGCAAAGGTGAGTAGGAGATCATCCTGAAACAAACGATCATCGGTGACAGGATTGATCCGGACTAAACACTCGCTATTGCCAAAAGTGATCTCTTGCAAAGCGGTTCGGGTGACATCCCGCGCCAGAGCCTTGTTGCTAACTGCTACGCCGTCTTCCAGATCCATGATGATCGAATCGACTTCAAGGTGTGCGCCTTTTTCGATCTTGCGCCGATCATCGCCGGGCATAAACAACAAGGCGCGGCGGGTGTCAATGGGCATCGCTTAATCTTCCTTAACCCCATGTGAGGGGACGACTTCTTTAATGTTATGTTTCACGGCATACGCGGCCGCTTCAGCGCGATTGGCTGCACCGATCTTGGCAAGGACACTACTCACATAATTTCGCACCGTGCCTTCACCTAAGTAAAGTTTGACCGCGATTTGACGGTTCGTCAAGCCTTCGGCCACCAAGGCCAACACCGATAGCTCTTGTGGCGTGAGATTGGCAAATGCAGCCACTTGTTGCGCCTCGTTGATCTTTCGCATTTCTGTGAAAACAGTGCTAGTCATCGCGGGGTCAAGCATCCCTTCACCGCGGCTGACTCGCTCAATCGCGTGCATTAACTCGTTATCCCCGATCCGCTTTAACACATAACCGGATGCGCCGGCTTGGATCGCCGCAAACAACAATTCATCTTCGGCATACGAAGTCAGCATAATGACTCGGCAGGAAGGCACGTTCTGTACAATCTCACGACACGCTTGAATGCCCGAAATTCCCGGCATCCGTACATCCAAGATGGCCACATCCGGATGATGATGTTTGGCTTGTGAGATCGCCTCTTCACCGGTAGACGCTTCAGCGATGACTCGGAAGTTAGGTTGCCGTTCCACTAAGGCACGTAACCCGGCCCGAACGACAGAATGATCATCGGCAATGAGAATTTGCACTGTACCGGACATATTGTGAGATCTTTCGCTATAATGGGTTGCAAAACTTAAGCATATTCTAGTGATACTGATGATGACTAGTGACAAAACTCCTACTTTAGACATGCAGTTCGTCCTAAACCAATTAAAAAGCATCGCTTCGGCCGTCATGCACGCCGCGGAAGCTCAGACCTTAGAACAAGTCTTGGAACAGATCGCCCATGTCGCCCGTGATCTGATTGGGACTCGGTATGCTGCCTTAGGCATCCCAAGTCAAAATGATACTTTATTGTACTTTAAATTTGCCGGAATTTCGCCAGAAGAAGCCAGTTACATGGATCATCTGCCGCATGGACACGGGCTTTTGGGCGCGGTGATGCGGGAACGTGAGACGATCTTAGTAGAACATATTGATCAAGACTCGCGTTCGAGTGGGTTTCCGGCTGGACATCCTGTGATGGATCGCTTTCTAGGCGCACCGATTCAAGTGAGTGAAGAATTATTCGGGATGCTTTATCTCTGTGATCGTTTAGATGGTCAACCCTTCAATGAGCAGGATCAATGGCTAATTGAAACCCTTGCAGGGTATGCCGCCTTAGCGATTGCAGGCACCCGCTTGCGCGAAAAACAACAGCGTTTAACGTTGTTGGAAGAACGTGAACGGATCAGCATGGAATTACATGACGGGGTGATCCAATCACTTTACGCAGTTGGGATGCACCTTGAATTGTTACGCACAGGCAATCGTCCGATCAATGGTGAGTTAAGCGTGGTGGTCGAAGAACTGAACCATGTGATCGATGATATTCGTGATTACATCATGAACCTGAAGAAGCAACGCAATACGCATCAGACCATTCGTGAGTGTTTACATAATCTGGTGCGTCGTTTGCATGTCCCGAATACGATCGCAGTCTACATTGATGCGCCGGAAACCATGCCCGCTTTCACCGAAACCACTTTTGAGTCGATCTGTCAGATCGTTTATGAGGCCGTGAGCAATTCGGTACGCCATGCACACGCTAAACAGATCAACATCACCGCCTTACAAAACGAAAATCTGTTGATGATCAATATCAAAGACGACGGCATCGGCTTTGATACCAGTCAGATCGATAAATTTACCGGACTCGGTTTAGAGCATATTCGTCAACGCGCACAAAATCACGGTGGACTGATTAATATTGAAAGTGAAAGTGGTCAAGGAACACGCCTAACCGTGACGATTCCAGTAAAAGTGTGATTTAAGTCACCGTTCTTGAATTACCTTTGTTGTGACAAGCTGGGTTATGATAGACCTAAAATACAGCCAAAGGGGTATTTTATGTTGAATAACTTTACAGTAAAAGAATGGATGACCAGTCCGGTTATTACGGTGACACCAGACACAACCTTAAGCGCCGCCCATCAATTGATGAAAGACAAGAACGTGCGGCGCTTAATGGTGGTCGAAAATGAGAAATTGGTGGGTGTGATCACCAAAGGGGATGTGCGTGAAGCCAGTCCTTCCGATGCAACCTCGCTTAGCATTTGGGAATTGAACTATTTGTGGGCGCAATTGACGGTCGAAAAGGTCATGACTCGTCAAATTTTGAAAGTAAATTCTCATGATCCCATTAGCAAAGTAGCTCGCCTAATGTTGGAAAATAAGGTGAGTGGCCTTCCAGTGATGGATGAAAACGATCGCCTCGTCGGGGTGATCACCGAGTCCGACATCTTCAGGATGTTAGTCATCACTTCCGAACAAGTAAGCCAATCCTAACAAATTGAAGTTGGTCAGTGAAGGAAAATAACGATGAATGTGGTAGACATCATGACCCATAAACCGGTGACGATCCGAGCTGACCAGTCACTCGCCCGCGCTTTAACCCTCATGCAAGAAGTGGGATGCCGTCATCTGCCTGTCATCAGTCATGACGGCCATTTAATCGGCGTGATTAGTGATCGGGATTGTCGCACGGTGATGAATTCGCCTTTAGTCGATCAAAACCCGGATGACTTGTTAACCCGCACCGCGGTGCGTAACGCCATGTCCGCCGCGCCGATCGCCACAGAACCGCATTGCAGTGCGGCCGAAGCCGCCCGTTTGATGTTAGAAAATCATATCGGTTGTTTGCCCGTCATGCGCGGTGAGACGATCGTCGGTATTGTCACCACCTCTGACATCATGATGGCCTTTGTCCGTATGCAAACCGGCCAACTTGAAATGTAACCAACGGGACAGATTCACCAGAGTCTGTCCCGTTAAATTTTCCTTTGCGTGATCTCACGTTTTGATGTTAAGATTCCGAACGCTATTGTTTGACCGTCAAGGGATGTTCATGCTGTATCGGATCGGACTCATCGTAATCGTGATCGGGTTGTGTGCTTGTGGGGCCGCCCCTACAGAGCCATTGCCTACCTTAGTCATTCTGCAAACCGCATCGCCAACCCCATTACCGCAACTTTTGGCATTTTGGCAACCTGTCACCGGATCACTTTCGGCGGATGCAACTTCCCAAGCTTGGGTCTTTAACGCTGAACAAGGGGATCAAATTGCCCTTCGCGCCATTGGACGCGGTATCACCTTGACCTTACGCCTATACGATCCTACGGACACCTTGATCCGCGAAGGCGGAAGTATTCAAATGGCCTTACCAGTGACGGGGGAATATCGCGTCCAAGTGATCGGTACAGGGGACGGCAGTTATGAATTGGGCCTTAGTTACACCGATCGCGAAAATTCGGGAATTGTCACGTCTACTCCGATTCCAGAAGTGGTCGGAGTCCCCACCCCGCCGCCGATTCCAGTCGATTTAGGCGCATTTATCGCACAATTAACCAACGGTGAAACGATCGGCGGGACGCTCACCGTCAACGATAACAATCACGTTTACACCTTTAACGGGATCGCGGGTCAATATATCACGTTAACGCTTGCACGGGTTTCGGGGGCCATATCCCCGTTACTTACCCTGTACAATCCAACCGGTGAAGTGATCGCGGTAGATGCCAACAGTGGCAATAACAGCGATGCCCTCTTGCGAAGCATTTTATTGTCGGAAAATGGGATTTATGCCGTACAGGCCTCTGGTCGCGGTTTTGAAGGGGTTTATTCGATCGCGTTTCAAGCCACCGATGCGCCTGTTCCGATCACACCCACACTGATTATTGAACCTTCTCCGACTCGGTTTATTCCTCAACTCACTCCCGTGATCGATGCCGCGGACTTTGATGATAAATTACGCGATCATCTGCCTGTACGGGCCAATTTAGCCCGACCCGCTGCGGTCAACCGACATCTTTTTGATGCAACCTCAGGGGATGTGATCACGCTAGGCGTACAACCTACGGAGGAGTCCGCGGTGATCCCGCGCCTTGAATTAATCGATCCCAACGGATTGATCATCGCCACTGTAGACGGCGATCGCTCTCCTACCGATCGTTCCGCGTTAATTTCGCAGCTTCAGTTGGCCGAAACCGGTACCTATACCGTGTTTGTGAGCGCATTAGGCGAGTCTTTCGGAGAATACATCATCTCGTATGGTTTCGGCGCGACTCGTGACAATTGGATGCGTGGGCCGGTGTATGTGGATCGCCCAAATGAAGGGGAGATCGTACAGGTCGGGATTCGGGATGTGTGGTATCTGCATTTAGAAGCCGGGGATGTGATCAGCGCTTCGGTGATGCCTTCGGCGGGTATTCTCGATCCGGTGTTAGAACTGGTCACGCGGGACGGCACATTGTTAGGCATTGACAACGGATCAGGCGAAAACGGTGCATCGGTGATCAACGGGGTGCAGATTCCTCAAACGGATCTCTATTATTTGCGGGTGCGTCCGGCGCAAAATGAGTCCCTAGGGCGTTACGAGTTGACTTGGCGTTATGTGAGCGTTGCCCCCACTGCGACTCCTCCACAGGGAATCGCACGCTTGATGAGTATTACCGATCAAGTGGCCGATAGTGCTTATCAATTTTATCCGTTCTATGGGCGTGCCGATCAACGGATTCGCATCAGCATCATCGCCGAATTTGGCAGCGATTTTGATCCGGTGAGCGCGTTATTAGATCCGAATGCGGTGGTGATCGCTTCCGGAGATGATAGCCCTAATAGCTTAAATCCGGTCTATGAAGTCACCCTTCCGGCGGACGGTACCTATACCGTCCGCGTGAATGGGTATCTAAAAGGCGGTAACTTTGACCTGATCGTAGAAGAGTTGATCGCGATCAGGTAGCCGACACTTCCCCCGGATATGCCCATGATAACGCTTCCGGCACGATACTACGGAAACCGACCAAGCCATGACCGCTGCCTAATTCGGCGTATTTATAAGCGGTATCGGCGCGCTTTTCCAAAATTTGCCGGAGCGTTTGTGCCGGATTGTAAAACCGTGAACGTGCTTCATAACGTCCCACCGATTGGAAGATCCGTCGGGGTAACAACCGTGCTTGATCGAAACGTGTTGCATAGGTTTCTAGCAATTCTTCCGCGATCCCTTTGCCTAATGGCGGCGATAACATGATCAATTGTGAGAACACCGCCGGATTTAACAGGGCCGCATGAGCCGCCGCGATCGCACTCACTGCCACACCACCGACTCCTAAATTGGTGGGATCAACGCGATATTGGGCTTGCAAGAAGGGGAGTAGTTCGGTGAGGGTGAAGAAATAATGCCGATCGTTGCTCACATAGGTCTTGATCCGGTCACTTTGATCGCCACTTTGGATCATCGCGATTATCACCGGCCGCATCCGCCCATGTTTGATCAGCGCGTCCGCCACATGGGGGATTTGCATTGTCCCGATCGCCCATTGCCCATCGTTGAGGATCAAGAGGGGATAGGCTTGTTTGTTATGCTCATACCCCGGTGGGGTATAGACCCATAACTTGCGCCCCGTGAAATTTAATTGTGCGCTGTTGATCTGATGCTCAAATACGCGGCCTTTGGGGACTCGTGATAATTTTGCCCAATCGGGAAATGACCGCGCCGCGGACATCCGTAACACCGACACATCCATTTGTTGCGTTTTCATGCGGATCGGGTTATACGGATCGGCCATCCAAAAGTTTTTGATCCGTTGCACAATATCGCGTTCTTGGGCGATCGGGGTCATCGGATCGTTCACCACAATCAGATAATCCAACAGATCATCCTCTTGAAAGGTGAGGGTGACATACCAGAGTGATGTTCCGGCGAGGTTTTGCATTGGTACAAACGGCG
Source organism: Anaerolineae bacterium (assembly GCA_025454525.1). Classification (GTDB taxonomy): domain Bacteria; phylum Chloroflexota; class Anaerolineae; order Aggregatilineales; family Phototrophicaceae; genus JALOOG01. The sequence continues at coordinate 41,772 of JALOOG010000012.1, forward strand.
GATCGCTTTTGACGTTATCAAGGTTGACGGCCACACTTTTTGCGCCCGATCGTGCATAGATAAATGTCGCTTTACGCCCCTCAACCCACGGAAAATTCGGATGTTCTCGTAACAACGCATTTACAAGGGGTTGACGTTGCTCTAGCGGTGTTTCCAGCGCATCGGCAAGAAATCGTTCAAAAGAAGACCATTTTGGCATCAGCGCTGCGCTCCTTATGCTAAACTGAAGTGATCTATCTAAATCAGCAAAAGCATAACACATCGCTTCTCGTTTTGGTGTGAGTATTTGGGGAAATGTCCGTTTGTTTAGACGATTTTGGCCGATTCAATTTGGGATTCTGCTCACTTTTTTAGCTGTTCCGATCTGGTATCGCTTTGGCGAAGCGCCGTGGGGAGTCACACCGTTTTATTTCACCCGTTTTCTGATCCTGATCCCGCTTACACTCACCGTGATCCTCTGGTTTCTGTTGGGAATGCCCGGGATTCGTCGCTTTCTAGAGGATAAATTACGGGTGATTCTGTTTATCGCGTTATTTGCTTATGCGCTATGGTCGTATGCGTCGGGTGGATGGGCGTTTATGCGCGTGGATCAACCAGATCTTGCCCTAAACATCAGTTTACAATTTGCGCTAGTGGTGCTTTTTTGCTTGGTAATCGCTTGTAGTCAGATCCCGCCGCGTTGGGTGATCCTTGTGTTGATCGTTGGTCTCATCTGGAGCGTAGCGATCGGCGGCGCGCAAGTGGCGTTACAGCGTTCTTTGGGTTGGCAACACTTGGGCGAATTTCCGCTTGATCCCGCTTTATCGGGGATCAGTGTGATCCAAGTAGATGATCAGCGTTGGCTGCGTCCCTATGCTTTATTGCCACATCCGAATCCTTTAGCGGGATTTTTGGGAGTCGCGTTATTGGCATTGATTGCTCCCTTGACCGATCCGCGTCCGCTGATCCGGTGGAGCGCACACGCGATCTTGATCATCGGATTATGGGGTTTACTGCTCACTTTTTCGCGGGGGGCTTGGTTGGCCTTGTTAGGGGCGGGCGTGTTTCTCTTGCCGCTGTTATGGCGCTTAGATCGTTTACGTTTGACCTTCCCCTTGATCATCGCCACAATGACCGCCGTCTGTTTTTTTTTGATCTATCAACCCTTGATCTTGACTCGTGCCGGAATTGATCAAGAGGGACAACCCGAAAATACCGAATTGTATTCGATCGGTGAGCGCGCCCTGTTAAGTCAATTGGCGGTGCGTACCATTCGTGATTATCCGTTGGTGGGAGTCGGCGCGGGCAATTTTCCGTGGCGGGCCAGTTATTACTTTTATGAAGATCGCATCCGACTCCGCGGCAATCATGTGCATCAGGTCTGGTTATCGGTCTGGGCCGAAACGGGATTGATCGGCTTTATCTTGTTAAATATCGCGTTGATTGCGGGGTTTGAGAGCGCTTTAGGCCAAATTCGTCTGAAATCTAAGGATGCGATCGGCCGCGCCGTGTTGTTAGCGGGTGTGATCGCGCTCACCTTGATCGGCTTATTTGATTATTACCCATATACCTTGCCCCAATTTCAAATTTTATGGTGGGGGTTGTTGGCAGTGGTGATCAGCCCTGATCCTGAAATAGCGAGTCCCGTCCCTGCATGATACAATCGCACGCATAAATGCTCTATTTCAGAAGGATTCCCAATGGTGACCAGTGACCAGATTAAAGATTATTTATTTCGCGGCAACTTAGACGAGATCGACCCCGATGTCGCTGAACTTGTCCGCCATGAAACCGCTCGTCAAGCCCGTTATTTGATCATGATCCCTTCAGAAAGCACCATCCCGCAAGCGGTGCGTGAGACGCTTTCTTCAGCTTTTCATAACATTTACGCCGAAGGCTATCCGTTAGAGTCGACTCGTGTCTTACCAGAAGCCGAGTTGTTAGATTACAACGCCCGCTTAACCGAATACCGTCGCTATGGGGATGAGCGTTATTACATGGGGACGGAATACGCCAATATCGTCGAAAGCTTGGCCCGCCGCCGCGCCGCCGAATTATTTGCGACTGATCGCGTTAAGGCCGATGATCTATTCGTCAATGTGCAGGCCTTATCCGGTGCGCCAGCCAACAACGCGGTGTATTCGGCCTTGCTCAAAGTCGGTGATGTGGTCATGGGGATGGACTTAATCCAAGGCGGACATCTGACTCATGGCAGTCCGGTGAATCGTAGCGGCAAAAATTACACGATCGTTAGCTACGGCATTAATCCGTCCACCGGCCAAATTGATTATGATGAGATGTTGCGCCTTGCCAAAGAACATCAACCCAAGATGATCATCGGCGGTTATAGCAGCTATCCACATACGCCGGATTGGGCGAAATATCGTGAGATCGCCGATGCTGTGGGCGCATATCTGTTAGCGGATATTGCCCATGTGGCCGGCTTAGTGGCCGCCGGAGTCTATCCGAATCCCGTTGGGATCGCCGATGTGGTGACGTTTACCACCCATAAGACCTTAGGTGGGCCGCGTGGCGCGGTGATCATCACCCACAAAAAAGCGTTAGCGACCAAATTGGATCGGGCGGTATTCCCCGGTGAGCAGGGTGGCCCGCACATGAACGCGATTGCTGCTTTGGCCGTCGCACTTAAATTAGCGGCTACCGATCAATTTAAGGAATTGCAACAACGCACCGTCGAAAATGCGGCCCGCTTAGCGCAACGTCTGCATGATCGCGGCTTACGCATCCCGTTTAACGGCACGACCACCCACCTGTTAAATGTCGATTGTTCAGCGATCACTGGCCCAGACGGCACGCCCTTAAGTGGTGATATGGCCGCCCGCATTTTGGATTTAGTGGGGATCGTCTGCAATCGTCAAACCATTCCGGGCGATACCAGTGCTTTACGTCCGTCCGGGATTCGACTTGGCACACCATGGATTACACAACGCGGTTTCGGCCCGGCCGAAATTGATGAATTAGCGGACATCATTGCAGATGTGCTGCTCAATTGTGTGCCGTTTAGCTATAGTGGCAAGAAAAATCCCTTAGCCCGCGCTAAATTGGACTTTGAATTGTTGCAAAATGCCAAGTTGCGTGTGCGCGATCTCGCCGCCAGTGTCGGGATTGATACCGATGCTGTAGCGGATGATTACCCCCATTTTTATTACAGCGACTCGGTAGACGGCGCGCAAACCTTGTCGATCAGTGGCCCCAAGTCGAAAGAGTTTTTGCAAGTCGTCTTAACCAGTGATGTTGAAGCCCTCAAAGTCGGTGAGCAACAAGCGACTCGCCTCTTGACTCCACATGGCCAAGAAGTCAGCTATGGACTCTTGGAGAATGTGAACGATCAAAGCTATCTGTTACACGTCAACGATCACGGCGGTTACATTGCCGCATGGTTACGCGCCTTATCTGACGGCTTTGTCATTTTTGATCACCAAGACATTTACGCCAAAGTGCCGGGCCCAGTGGATGTTCGCGTGATCAGTCCGACACGCCAAGTCACCGAATTTGCCCGTGAGGCGGGTTATGCCCCGTATAAGACCTATTTCATCGGGATGAATGGTGAACAGTACCTTAGCCAACGCGATTTTGTGCCACAACCGTTTGTCTGGCAAGAACCGCAACGTGATCTACTCACCACCTCGCTCCATAGTCTCCACAAGAACATGAACGCCAAAATGGTCGAATTTGCCGGATATGATATGCCTGTATGGTATACCTCGGTTATGGAAGAACATCTCGCGGTACGTAACTCTGCGGGGATCTTTGATGTCACCCACATGGGCGTTTTTGATGTACGAGGCGCGGGTGCAGAGGCCTTCTTAAACGCGGTGACGACGAATGATGTCCCGGCCTTAGCGGTAGGGGAGTCGCATTACACCTATTTCTTAGACACCGACGGCATCCCGTTAGACGATTTGATGATCTATCGCCTTGCTTTAGATCATTTTATGGTGGTCGTGAATGCGTCCAATAATGATAAAAATTGGGCTTGGCTCAAAGCGGTGAAAAATGGCGAAGTGATCATCGATCCCGCATATCTTTCGCGTCGGGCGGCTGGAGCCGATCGTTGTGTTTTGCGTGATCTCCGCAATCGCACCGCGGGTAAAGAAATGCGTGTGGATTTAGCGCTCCAAGGCCCGCAAAGCCTCAATATCCTCTTAAAACTAGAAGCATCGGAGGAGGTCAAAGCGCGCTTAAAAGCCTTAGCATGGGCGGGAGTCATGCCGATCAACCTTGGCGGTTATGATCTGATCATTTCGCGCACGGGTTACACCGGTGAACGGGTTGCTTATGAGTTATTTGTGCATCCAGAGGCCGCGCCTTATTTATTCCGTAAGTTGATCGATCTAGGCGCGACGGCTTGTGGTTTAGCTTCACGCGATAGCCTTCGCACTGAGGCCGGACTCCCGCTTTACGGGCATGAATTAGCGGGATCGCTCAACCTTAACCCGGCGGATGCGGGCTTTGATACGTATGTCAAGTTGTCGAAACCGTTTTTTGTGGGCAAAACCGCTTATATTGCCCATGAACAACAACGCGATGCCGAGATCGCCCGTTTCCGCTTAGAGGTGAAAGGCGCTCGCCCCGCGCATCAAGGGGATCCTATGGTGGATCGGCGCGGGCGTGTAGTGGGCATTGTGACCAGTTGCAGCATCGATAGCGAGGGGTATCAATTAGGTCAAGTCTACCTCAAACAAGAGTATCATGAAGAAGGTACACAATTGTTTGTATTTGCTGGATCAGAACGTACCAAGCCGCAATCCGTCGCGGGTTTAAGCATCGGGAGCAAGGCCCCCATGCCAGAGAGCGCCACGATCTTAAGCCGTTTCCCCAAGCGCAAGAAGTAAACGCCGCTGAATGCAAGGGACGTAATTCGTTTTTGTTACGTCCCTTGTGAGTGTTGCGATCTAACGTTTCGCTTTTCATCGTGAAGAGAATTGATTTTTACTCTAAGAAAAATTTAATCGAATCTCCGTTTGATTCCATTTCTTTCCGATGGTAAAATCGAATCATGAGTAGATTATTTTAGAGTTGAGAGTGTGGGATGATCAACGAACAAGTAGAACAATCCGGTTTCGATTTTTTGAAGATGGATACTTTCTTGATGGATCACCATCGGGAATTACGCGACTCGGTGCGCGCTTTTGTGCAAAGCGATGTGTTACCCAACATCAATCCCTATTGGGAACGTGCTGAATTTCCCCGTGAGATCGCGATGAAACTCAAAGGCCTCCCGATTATGGGCGGTTTGATCCGTGGCTTTGGCAGCGCCGGACTTGATCCGATCGCGATGGGCTTGGTGATGTATGAACTGTCTAAAGGCGATGGATCGATCACGACCTTTTACGGGGTGCATTCCGGTCTGGCAATGGGATCGATCGGGTTGTTAGGATCGAATGAACAGCGTGAGCGTTGGTTGCCGGCCATGGCCAACCTAGAGAAAATCGGCGCATTCGGCTTGACTGAACCAGAACGCGGCTCAAATGCCGTGGATGTCCAGACGACCGCGATCCGCGATGGCGATCACTTTGTCATCAATGGCGCGAAACGTTGGATCGGCAATGCGTCGATCGCCGACTTGATCGTGATCTGGGCGCGCGATGAAGAAGGTCGTTTCGGCGGTTATGTTTTAGAAAATCCGAGTCAAACCGAAGGTGTGACGATCACCGACTTACAAGGCAAGATCGGTAAACGTGCCATTTTGAACGCGCAAATTGAATTGAACAATGTGCGTATTCCGGTGGAAAACAAGCTAGAAAAAGCCAATTCTTCTCGCGATGCTGGCAAAGTGCTGGTGTTAGGGCGGTATGGCGTGGCGTGGGAAGCAGCCGGAGCGGCCGCAGGTTGTTTTGAACATGCCTTAGAATATGCCAAAAATCGTGAACAATTCGGTAAACCGATCGCCGGTTTCCAATTGATCCAACAAAAATTAGTTGAAATGGCGACCGAAGTCACCTTGATGCAACTTCTCTGTTTCCAGATGGGTAATTTGATCGTCGCTGGCAATTTTAATGAAGCGATCGCTTCTATGGGCAAGTACAACAATGCCCGTAAGGCCCGTCAAGTCGCTCTAATGGCCCGCGAGGTCATGGGAGGCAACGGGTTATTGATCGAAAATCATGTCGCACGTCTCTTGACGGACATTGAGGTGATCTACACCTACGAGGGGACGAACGAAGTTCAAACCTTGATTGTGGGTCGTGAATTAACCGGAATTAATGCGTTTGTCTAAAGCGTAACGGTTTACAGCGGGGAGCAATATTCCCCGCTGTATTTTTTGAGGATCTTACCCTAAGCGGGCCACCAGATCATCCACGATTACTTGTGGATCAATCCCATACAGATATTTAGCGACTAAATTTCCTTGCGGATCGACTAAAAAGCTAGAAGCGGTGTGATCAACCGTGTAGTTAGCAGCACCAGGGCTTTTATTGAGGGTAAATTCCGCCCCGAACTGTAAAGCAAAGGGGCGAATCACCGCTTCTGTTCCGGTCAGCCCTATAAACGACGGGTCAAACCGTTTCACAAACCGATCCAACACCGCGGGGGTATCGCGTTCACCATCCACACTAATCATTAAAAATGTGACATTTTCGGAGTGTTCACCAAGTAATTGTTTGACCTGTCGAAAGTCACTCATGGTGATCGGGCAGACATCCGGACAATGGGTAAATCCGAAAAAGGTCAGCACATAGCGCCCTTGATACGCGCTAAACGCCATTGTTTGTCCGTTGGTATCGGTCAAGGTGACATCAGTGATCGGGGTTGGATCTAGACGAGTCACTCCGTCAAAACTTTCAGCATCCTGTAAGATCACGACATCATTGCTTGTAGTTTGAGTCGGTTGTGTTAAAACCATTCGGGTGATTAAAGCCACAATGATCACCAGCGTGAAGGCCGTGATCATCAATAAAACGGGGGAGATACGTTGTTTTGGCATAGACTCATATCAATCAGTGACTATTTGTGAAAATTGTAACAGATCTCGGTTGACGGAGCAATTCCCAAAACGACACATAGCCAACGGCCAAGTTTTGAAAAAGTGGACATTTGTTACGACTTTTTCGCTCATCTGTGCTAAAATCAAAAGAACACGACAGGCACGATTTTTAGGAGCATTCGATGAGACAGGGCGACAAACACTTTTAGAGTTTTTGAGGCGCATTAGGTACATATATTACGATATAAATGACCTTGCCGCTGTCAGTAAGTCCTCATAAAGATTTTGCGAAAACCAGTCGTAAAGGATGCCTAGGCGTATTCTGGGCCACCAAAACCCGCTCGATGCTCTTCAAAAGGGCAATTGAGCTTTTGAATCAGTCATTAACGGTCGCCTAGGTCTTTCATGTGTTTCCAAAAACGCTCAATCCGGTTCAAAACGGGGCAATTAGGTGGGGCAACCAAAGTACCTCTAAACGGTGTTCAAATTCTCATCCCCATTTCTCAAATTTCTTTTGTGGATTTACCGCCAAAAAAACTTTTTTCTTCTCCACCGCCGCCTTGAACCTAAACGGCATAACAATTCGCCTTACGATAATGCCATTAACCTTACTGACCCCAAAAATTGCGTTGCTGATCGGATTAAAGCGCACTCATTTCAACCCAAAGTGCTTTCATTCAGCGCTGCCGTTGATCGTAAAACGTTACACTTTGCGCCGAACGTGATACAATGTCTCAATAAATAGGATCATCGATATGCTCACCAATCAAACTTTAACCGCGATTTCTGGAATCCGCGTTGGTCATAGTACCCATCTGCAAGGCGCAACGGGTTGCACCGTGATCTTATGCCCACCCAACACCGTAGGAGGTGTTGATCAGCGTGGTGGCGCGCCCGGCACTCGCGAAACCGATCTCTTGCGCCCATTACATCTCGTTCAACACGTTCATGCGATCGTCCTATCCGGTGGAAGTGCTTACGGTTTAGCCACCGCGGACGGTGTGATGCGTTGGTTAGAGGAACGCAAGATCGGCTTTCCGATCGGGCAAAATACTGTTGTGCCGATCGTCCCCACCGCGATTTTAATGGATCTGGTGATCGGTGAACCGGGAATCCGCCCCGATGCCTCAATGGGTTATGCGGCGTGTGAACAGGCCGACGATAACCCCGTGTTACAAGGCACGATCGGCGCAGGAACGGGCTGTCGCATCGGCGGTTTTTTGGGGCTTGAGCGTGCGACCAAAGGTGGGATAGGTTCAGCAGCGATCCAATTAGAAGGCGGTGTAATTGTGGCCGCTTTAGTCGCTGTTAATGCGCTAGGAGATGTATTGGATGAGCAAGGTCAGATCCTCGCAGGAGTGCGAACACCGGACGGAACAGGTTATGCCGGGGCCTTAACCACCCTACGTAGTTTGATCAGCACCCCACCCCCACCTGTCACCAATACCGTGATCGGTGTGGTTGCAACCAATGCCCAACTCACCAAAGAGGAGGTAAATTGGATCGCACAAATGGCACAAGATGGACTAGCGCGTGCGATCCGACCCGCGCATACTTCCTTTGATGGTGATACGATTTTCGGACTCGCCACAGGTGAGGTAGCCTCAATCGGGGTTAATCTGATCGGAGCGTATGCGGCTGAAATGTTTGAACAGGCAATCCGTCAAGGGGTGCGTAGCGCGACTTCTTTGGCGGGGGTACGCAAAATTTAACATAATTCACCCGAATCTTAACGCACATTTAGCAAATAGGTTAAATAATCAGGGGTCTAACGATGATGAAGGTAAAAGGATCTATGGTCAAGGTACTCGTCATTGAAGACGAAGAAACTTTGCTCAACAACCTAGCGGATAAACTCAAGGCCGACGGGTTTAATGTGACTACCGCTCGTGATGGCGAACTCGGTTTAGAGAAAATTCGCAACGAACACCCTGATCTGATTGTATTAGACATCATGCTTCCCAAATTGGACGGTTTAAGCATCTGTCGCATCGTCCGCCACGATACTTCAACGTCTCATATCCCGATCATCATGATCACCGCACGCGGGAATGAAGTTGATAAGATCGTCGGCTTAGAAAGTGGCGCAGATGATTACATCGTCAAACCATTTACACTTGGTGAATTTTTGGCCCGGGTGCGCGCTGTGATGCGTCGCTTTTCCGGCCGTCTGATGTTACAACAAGACGAGATGATCGCTAACGATCTCCGTTTGAATCTCACGGCCCGACGGGTGTTTAAAAATGGCGAAGAAATTAAACTGAGTAACAAAGAATTTGACCTGTTAGCTGAATTGATGCGAAATCGTAGCGCGGTACTCTCACGCGATCTGATCCTTACCAAAGTTTGGGGTTATGACTATTTTGTCGATAAACGTACCGTCGATGTGCATATCCGGTGGTTACGTGAAAAACTTGAAGAAGACCCCTCGAATCCGCGTCGGATTGTCACCGTGCGTGGGGTAGGCTATCGCTTTGAAGGGTAATTAATCGCTACGTCTTGCGGTTGGAGTTAGATCATGCTTGAATTTCTGGTGATGCTGTTAGCCATCGCCTTAATAGTGCTTGGGCGGGCTTATTGGCAATTAAGTAATAAGTTAACACAAGCACCATTGCCTACTTTCGTAAAATCAGCATCAACCGGAGAGATCGAACGCTTAGAACAGACTCTCCAAGCTAAAAATGAGGAACTCAATCAACTCCGTACCGAGTTAGATCGGCTTCGGATTGAAGTTGCCCACCAACAAGAGAGCCTAACCGCAAATGAAGTTCGCTTGTCTGAACTTCATCAATCGCTAACGCTCAAAGCATCAGAACTCACTCCCTTACAGCAATCAGTGGAACAGGCTCACCAGACCATTCACTCGCTACAATCGGTTTTAGAGGCAAAGACAAGCGAAACTGCTTACAAACTAGCACTTACGCTCACGCTTGCGAATGGCGCTTTTGATGCGCTATTGGTGATCGATCGCGAAACCAACGTGTTAGCGATGAACACAGCGGCCGAGAAGCTGTTTAATACCCAATATCCCGTGTTAAATCGGCGTTTGTTAGACATGACTCATATCCCCTCGTTAGAACTCATGGTAGAGGACACCTTGATCAACGAGGAAGAACTCTTAGAAGAACAGATCATGGTGGGAGAGCGTACTTATCGCGTGCGCGTACAGATTATGCGGCGTGATGATCACGAATTTATCGGTGTCGCGATGCAAGATGTCTCGCAACTGGTCAAATTAAATCGGGCGCGTCGGGATATGGTCGCTAACATTTCACATGAACTCCGTACACCGATCGCCAATATCCGGTTGATCATCGATGGATTGTTTCATGAACAGGACAAACCCAAACGCAAGGATAGCATCTCCTCCTTACGCGCCATTGCCCGCGAAACCGACTCGCTCTTATGGTTAGTGCAAGAGATGGCCGATCTTTCGATGATCGAATCTGGTCAAGCGATTGTTCGTATGATAGAGGTCTCGTTAAGTGAGATCGTGCATGATGCAACCGAACGTCTAGCCGATCAATACGCTGCAAAACACTTACGAGTCGCCCGTCATATCCCCGAAAAAATGCGGGTTTTATGTGATCGGGATCTCATTCAACGGGTGGTGATGAATCTACTGCATAATGCGATGAAATGGTCACCGATCGGCAATGTCGTCACGATCAGCGCAGCCAATGCAGGGGATGAGGTGATTATCAGTGTTTATGACAACGGCCCCGGCGTACCAGAGGATCAAGTGGAGCGGATTTTTGAGCGCTTTTATCAGGTGGATATGTCCCGATCAGGCCAAGATGGATCGGGTTTAGGCTTAGCGATCTGTCGTCACATTGTAGAAGCACACGGGGGACGTATCTGGGCGGAAGGCAATACCGATGGTTCTGGTGGACGTTTCCGGTTTACCCTCTTAAGCGTTGAACCGACCTTAGAGATCAACGGGTATTCCGAACAAAATGGGCAAGGTGGGAGTTAATCCCACCAGCGATACCAACGCCGACGTGCGTTATACACCCGTCCGATCGGCGCAGACTGTACGTAATACAGCCATACCCATAACAACATCAGGAAGAAGATCCCACCGACAGCGCCGACAACTAAGCCGATTAAGCCGCCCATGGCGACATCTCGGCCGGTGCGCTCATGTAGATAAGCCGTACCGAACGATCCGACCGCACCCCAAAACAAGATCCGTAACGCGATGATTGCCCAAATCATATGATCCCTCTTAGCCGGCTTTATTGGATAGATCTCATGATAACTAAAATTTCTATTCACGCAAGTGCGTTAGAATAAAGGTTGAAGTGGCCTAGGCTCAATCCGAAAGTTTTTTCACGCTATGCAATTAACAGGACTCGTCGATTTATTCCGTGATCATCCGCGCTATCAGACTTGGCGTGCTGATCAACCTGCGCTATCGGTCATCCGTTCAGCGCGTCCATTTTTACTAGCGACTCTCGCCCAAGAAGAACGAACACCGATCATCTTTCTCACGGCACGGATCAAGCGCGCCTATAATGTGAGTGAACAGTTACCCGTGTGGATCACCGATCTTCCAATTTACCGTTTTGCTGAACCGGCCCCACACTTTTATGAGCGTGGGTTTTGGGGTGAATCGGTGATCCGCAATCGCATTCAATCCCTTGCGGCCTTGCTCAACGATCAACCGTCGATTGTCGTCAGTTCCACACGGGCATGGATGCAACGTACCCTACCAGTACATCAATTTCGTCAATCCACATTACGTTTAGCGGTCGGCCAACAACCGATCCTAGATCAGCTGTTGTCTACATGGCTAGGTATGGGCTATGAGAGTAGTAGTATTGTGGTTGAACCGGGGACATTCAGCCGACGGGGTGGAGTGTTAGACATCTTCCCAATCGCCTTTGATTCCCCGGTGCGGATCGATTTTTTCGGGGATGAGATCGAAAGCCTGCGCTTATTTGATCCCGCCACACAGCGCACTATTGAACGCATCCAAAGCATTGAGATCACGCCTGCCCGTGAGGTGTTGCCAAGTCAAACCGCCTTCGCACCGTTAACGGCTTGGTTTGAGGGTTTACCCCCTGAAAGCGAATTACATCGTGATCAAGAAGCCTTACAAACTGGTGTCACCTTTCAGTTTCTTGAGCAGTATCTCCCCTATATTTATCCCCAACCGATCCAATTATTAGATTACGCGCCCGATGATGCGCTAATCGTGATCGAAGACCTTGATGAGATCCGCGAAACATTCACCGAAATTGATGAGACCGCGCAAAAGAAACGCGCTGATGAGATCGGCGCAGGCCGCTTACCTTCAGATTACCCACTCCCCTATTCGACATGGGAAGCGCTAGAAACCTCTCTACAAAATCGACGGGTATTGTCGCTTCATACGTCCGATAACGATCAATCGCGGTTGTTTTTCCCCGGTGCGCGTTTTGGGGGTCAATTAAAGCCCGCGATCACGCAATTACGCGCCCTGACCCGCAAAGGCGGTAACGCGATCACCGTGATCGAACAACCTGCCCGCATTTTAGATCTCTGGCGTGAACAAGATCACAGCGGCTTTGTCCCGATCTTAAACGATCTGACTGAAAAACCCGCCCCGGGCCTATTCGCCCTGATCACCGGCACCTTACAAGAAGGTTGGACGCTTCAACTTGATCAACAAGAGATCCGTTTGATCACCGAAGCAGAGTTGTTCGGGTGGAGTCGCCCTGAACCGCGTCGGAGATCCACTTTGAAGCGAGTGAAAGTGCGTGATGCAGAGTATGGCGATTGGCGTGAAGGTGATTACGTTGTGCATATCGACTACGGGATCGGCCGCTTTATAGGCTTAGGTCAACGCACGATCGAAGGCAACGAACGGCAATATTTGGTAATCGAATACGCCAACAATGATACGCTGTATGTCCCGATTCATCAGGCGGATCGGCTCACCCGTTACATCGGCGCAAATGACACCCCGCCCAATGTCAATCGCTTGGGTCAACCGGAGTGGGTGAAAACACGCAACAAAGCGCAAAAAGCGGTAGAAGAAGAAGCCGAGGAGATGTTACAGCTCTACGCGGCCCGCGCCCAAGTCTCCCGTGATCCGTTTGCCCCTGATAACCATTGGCAACGGGAGTTAGAAGCCTCTTTTCCGTATGTCGAAACTGAAGATCAATTGCGTGCTGTGCGCGATGTGAAGGCCGATCTAGAACGTAACTTCCCAATGGATCGTTTGATCTGCGGTGATGTCGGTTATGGTAAAACGGAAGTGGCGATCCGAGCCGCCTTTAAAGCGGTCATGGACGGGAAACAAGTCGCGTTACTCGTGCCAACCACAATCCTAGCGAATCAGCATTATGAGACCTTTAGAGCGCGCATGTCTAGCTTTCCGGTCGAGGTCGAACAACTTTCGCGCTTCCGAGGCAAAGAAGAACAAGAAAAGATCTTACCCCGCTTGAAAAATGGTGAGATCGACATCATCATCGGAACTCATCGCATCCTCTCGGAAGACATTCAATTTCAAGAGTTAGGACTCGCGATCATTGATGAAGAACAACGCTTCGGTGTCAAACAGAAAGAACATTTTAAAAGACTTCGCACTCAAATCGATGTTCTCACCATGACCGCGACTCCGATCCCACGCACGCTCTATATGAGCCTCACAGGCGTGCGTGACATCAGTATGATCCAAACCCCACCAGATGAACGTCTCCCGGTATCAACGCATGTCGGTGCATTTGATGAAACCTTGATCCGACAAGCGATCTTACGGGAGATCGAACGCGGAGGGCAAGTGTTTGTGGTTCATAACCGCGTGCGAACGATCGATCACTTGGGTGAATTGATCGAAGACCTTGTACCAGAAGCGCGCGTTATCACCGCTCATGGTCAAATGAATGAACGCGAATTAGAACGGGTGATGAATGCCTTTGCCCGCTGTGAATTTGATGTGTTGATCTCCACCTCAATTATCGAAAGTGGGATCGATATTCCGAACGCCAATACCTTGATCGTCGATCGGGCAGATTGGTTTGGTTTAGCACAACTTTATCAGATTCGCGGACGGGTGGGACGGAGCGCACAACAGGCCTATGCCTATTTTTTCTATCATCGTACCGGACGCATTACCGAAGAAGCCCGCGAACGCTTACAAACCCTTGCTGAAAATACCAGTCTTGGATCGGGCTTTCAGATCGCGATGCGCGATTTAGAGATTCGTGGCGCGGGGGATATTCTTAGCACCCGTCAAACTGGCCATGTGTCTGCGGTCGGTTTGAACCTCTATACCCAACTCTTGACCCAAGCGATCCAAAAACTCAAAGGCACAGGGGAGGATGAACCACTCCCAGTAAGCGCTACGAGTAGCATGATCCTAGATCTGCCATTGCCCGCTTACTTACCGGAAGATTGGATTCCCGATCTCTCATTACGGTTACAGATTTATCGTCGTATCGCAAATTTGACTACTCGCGAATCAATCAATGAGATGATCGCTGAATTGATCGATCGGTTTGGTGAGCTTCCGCCGGCCGTAGAAGGCTTGCTCTATCAAATTGAGGTGAAACTTCTCGCACAACACGCGAAAGCAAGCGCAGTGATGGTTCGCGATCGCGTGATTCAGATCAAATTGCCTTATCTGCCAGAGATCAACCGGACGGCCTTCGCTCACAAGTTGGGACGACAGATTACCGTGACCCGTACCGCGGTTGAAATGCCGATCGGCGATCTCTGGCAAGAGCGCTTGATCCAATTGTTAACGCGCTTAGGGCAAGAAACCCCAGTGATTGCCTCTTAAACCTAAACCGTTCAAGGGTGTGGAGCAAGTTCACACCCTTAAATCGGGACAGCCTCTAATGCAAGATCGTGTAACAAGGTGACAGCGCGCTCTAGATCGTGTTCATTGACAATAAACGAGATACTGCATTCCGATGATCCTTGTGCAATCGCCAACACGTTGATCTGTTCATCCCCTAATACGGTGAACACCCGTCCGGCGATTCCTGGTGTGCCACGCATCCCCGATCCAACCACCGTTACGATCACAATATCAGGCATGATCTCCACACTATCAACGTTTTGGGCCGCAATTTCGGCCCGAAATTCGGTTTCAACGCCCATTCGGGCCGCTTCAGCTTTATCATCGGTCACCACAAAGCACATACTTTGCTCTGATGACGATTGTGAGATCATCAAGATGTTTGCGCCCGCATTGGCTGTAGCCAAAAACGCCCGCCCAGCCATGCCCGGCACGCCGATCATGCCTTTCCCGCTCACAGTGAGCATACTCACACTACGGATCGCGGTGACGGCTTTGATAATCGTAGAACTCCGTTGCGATTCAGAGGTGATCAAAGTTCCGGGATGATCGGGGTTAAAGGTGTTACGGACGCGCAAGGGCATTTTCAAATTCAAGATCGGTTGTACAGTCTTGGGATGCAACACTTTTGCGCCGTAATAGGCTAATTCCCCCACTTCCTGATAGGACACGTAAGGCAAGACTCGTGCGCGTTTGTCGATACGTGGATCGGTGGTCATCACGCCGTCTACATCTGTCCAGATGATCAACTCATCGCTATGAGTATAAGCGGCAAAGATCGCACCGCTGTAATCGCTTCCGCCACGTCCTAACGTCGTCCAAGCACCATCCGGAGTCGCGCCGATAAACCCGGTGATCACGGGCGTAATCCCACTTTGGATGACGGGAAGCAGCTTTTCGCGGATCTTCGCCTCGGTGATGTCCCATAAGGGTAAGGCGCTCTGATAATTGTTGTCAGTGATCACAAACTCGCTTGCGTCATAGGGTTTTGCATTGATCCCATTTTGAGCAAGGGCAGTCGCAATAACACGCGCACTCAAACGCTCTCCAAAAGCGGTGATCGCATCCCGAATCCGCGGAGTTGCTTCACCTAAAATGCTGATCGCATGGCAAAGTTCCACATATTCATCTAACAGTTTATTGACCGTAGCACTCAATTTATCGCGTGCATCGCCGGCATTGATCAAACGTTTGATCGTATCGTGATGACGTTCGCGTAACTTTTCCGCCACCGAGAGATAGCCCCATTTGTCCCCACCCAACGCCAATTGAATCGACGATAGTAAGGTATCAGTGACACCTGACATCGCCGAAACCACTAACACCACACGATTTCCGCTCCCGATCTCACGTTGGGTGATCTGGATCACATTTTTGATCGCTTCGAGACTGCCGACGGAAGTCCCACCGAATTTCATCGTCAATGTCTGCATATATGCTCCTCATCTTGCGATGACCGTTTACAAAAGAACACTTTAAGCGGATCGGAGTTCTTCTCGAATCCGCATCAAAATTTTGCCAAGGTGATTTTCGCCGATCCAACGCTGTTCAGTCTCATCCCAGACCGCGCCGTAAAATCGATCATCCCATGTATTGCCTTCAATGATCTCAAGATCCCCGGTTGCCAACAAAAGATCGCGCAAGTCAGGGTAACGGGTGAACTTTTGGCGCAAGAGATCCGCCATAATATCAAGTTTGACCTGTTCCCAGTCTGAGCGTAAAGTCACTTTGCGACCTAAACGCTTGACCACTAACGGGGAAGGAGTCTCACGTAAGCGGCGACGTTCTTCTGGGTGATCAGTTTTAGCTGCTTGAAAGGCGTGTTCGATCGTCGGATATTCATCCCCTTCCCAAGTCAGAGGTGTATGGTAAAAGTTGGATAAAAAGTGATATTTGTCCCGAAACGAGGTGATCATTTCACCAATCCTAACTTGCGAAGTTCATACAAAATCACCTTTTCCCACGCTAAATCCGTCACCAAAGGTAGGTAATGTACCCCACGACGGGTGCATTCCGCACGGATTTCTTGTCGCCAAGCCTCTAAACGCCGAATGTAGATCTCGCGCATGGTGGAGTCAAGTGTCACTTCTTGAAACGCTCCAGTTTCAACATCCACCAATCGGAGATCGCCCGTTAATGGCGGGGTGATCTCATCGGGTGAGAGGACATGCAAGATTACCACTTCATATCCCTTGCCCAACAACGTATTTAACCCGTCTAAATAACCTGTAGGCGAAAACATATCGCTGATGATAAAACACAATCCCGGTCGTCCGGCGCGTAAAGCGTAATCCTTGATCATCAAGTTGAGATCGGTAACACCGCCGCTTTTGAGCTGATGGGTGTAGCGTAACATGGCCACAGTTTGCCCGCGTCCGCGTGACGGCCCGAATGATTCGACGCTACTTTGGCTAAAAGCGGACATCATAACCCGATCGTTTTCCGAAAGCGCGATATAGCCCAAAGCCGCGAATAATCGCTTGCTAAACAAGAGTTTATGCTGATCGGGAGCAGTCTCATCCCCCCAATCCATGCTGGCCGACGCATCTAAAAGGACATGAACGGCTAGATCCTCTTCATCCTCTAACAGCTTGACATACGGGCGCTCTAAACGGGCGTATACATTCCAATCGAGTCGGCGCAAGTCATCACCGGGGACGTAATTCCGATAATCCGCAAATTCAATGCTTGTGCCGCGTTTGATCGAACGGCGTTCCCCTTTCATCGCGCCGGCACGCACTTTAGAAGCCACTAAGGACAACTGCTCAAATTTGCGGCGTGTCGCTTCATCCAACAATAACGGTTCAGGGTTGGTCATCTGATTGATCCTCATTCAGGCTGATCAGGGTGAAGGCGGTAGCGGCAACAACGGAAAATTTATTCGGCGACAGCAGCAGCGTAATACAAAGCATAATTTTAGCTGTGATCAAATGATTTAAACCGCTCATTTTGCCCTCCGCTACTTCGTTTACCGTCTAGTATCACACAAGATGGGCTTAAAAACGAAACATTTGTTTCGATTTTCTAGGACAAGCGCCTTGTCTGATTGTAACACAAAAGGTTGTACAGACATTTTACAGACGGTATTCAACTGTTTTTCAAGGCGGCTTGGTAGAATACTTTCTAAAGTTTGATGCTGTGAAGTAAAGGGATCATCTGTGATCATTGATAATCATACCCATACGCTTATCCGCATGGCGCTAGAAGAAGACCTTGGCGATCGCGGTGATCTGACTAGCTTGGCTACATTGCCCCCCAACAGCACGATCACCGGACGGATCACTGCCAAAGCAATCGGCGTAATCGCGGGGTTGGCCATTGTGGACGCGGTGTATGAGGTGATCGATCCTACTGTCAAGGTGACTCACGCCGTCAAGGATGGGCAAGCGGTAGAAGCTGGCACATTGATCGCTGAAGTGGCGGGTAGCAGCCACGCGGTGTTAGCGGGTGAACGGATCGCCCTCAATTTCTTACAACGGTTGAGCGGAGTCGCCACACTCACCGCACAATTTGTCCAAGCGGTAAGCGAGACCCACACGATGATCTTAGATACACGCAAAACCACACCGGGGTATCGGATGCTGGAGAAATACGCGGTTAAGATGGGCGGTGGACAAAATCATCGGATCGGCTTACACGATATGATCCTCATCAAAGACAATCATATTGACGCGGCGGGCGGGGTAACGCCAGCGATTCAAGCGGCCTTGGCTTATGAGATCAAAGCGCCGATCGTGGTGGAGGTCAAAAACGAAAGCGAATTGAGAGAGGCACTCGCCTTCCCGATCACGCGGATCTTGTTGGATAACATGACAACCGATCAAATGCGGCAAGCAGTAGCGATCACCGCCGGACGAGTGCCGCTAGAAGCCTCTGGCAACATGACGCTTACACGGGTGAAGGAAGTCGCACACACCGGAGTCAATTACATCAGCGTGGGGGCATTAACTCATTCTGCGCCCGCGTTGGATCTGTCGATGCGACTTTCCCCGATTCAACGATAACACGTAAAGGGATGGAGTAAAACATGATGGACATTCAATTGGTTGATCTTGCATCTGAAAAGAAAACCTTACCGGAACGCGAGGCGGAGGCCGTCGCACGAATCACGCAAGCGCGGGCGATCCTCGGTGATCAAGTGGTGATCTTGGGTCATCACTATCAACGCGATGAGGTGGTGCAGTTTGCAGATTTTCTAGGGGATAGTTATCAACTTAGCAAAGAAGGCGCAAAAGTCAGCGCAAAATACATTGTGTTCGCCGGGGTTCATTTTATGGCGGAAAGCGCGGACATCTTGGGGCGTGAAGATCAAGTGGTGATCCTACCCAACATGAACGCGGGTTGTAGTATGGCGGACATGGCCAACCTCGAACAGGTCTTGACCGCATGGGCAGAATTAGATGACGTGTTCGGCGCTGATCCAGAAACATGGGTGATGCCGATCACCTATATGAACAGCGCGGCGAACCTCAAGGCCTTTGTGGGTGAACATGGTGGCACTGTATGCACCTCGTCAAATGCCCAAGGTGCGTTAGAATGGGCTTTTGCCCAACGCGAAAAGGTGTTTTTCTTCCCGGATCAACATTTAGGCCGTAACACCGGAAAAAAAATGGGGATTCCGTTGGAGGAAATGGTGTTATGGAATCCGTTTAAACCTTATGGCGGTCTCACAGATGAGCAGATCCGCAAAGCCAAGATCATCTTATGGCAAGGACATTGTAGCGTTCATCAACAATTTCGGCCGCAACATATCGATTACTGGCGTAAACAAATGCCAGACATCAACATCTTGGTTCACCCAGAATGTATGATGGAAGTGGTCGATCAAGCGGATTATGTGGGATCAACCTCGTATATCATCAAGATGGTGGAAAACGCACCGATCGGGAGTAAATGGGCGATCGGAACAGAAATGCACATGGTGAATCGGCTTAAAAATGAGCAACCAGACAAATTTGTGAGCTTGCTTTCGCCGTTTTCGTGCTTATGTAGCACCATGTACCGGATCAATCCGCTTGATCTGGCGAATGTGTTAGAGAACTTGGTTGAGGGGCGGGTGATCAATCAGATTACAGTCGCGCCACGGGTCAAACATTTTCAAAATTGTTAAATTGGAAGGGTGATCGCGATCTCCAAAATTGAAATACATGGTTGAACCAATTTCAAAGTTTGGGGATCAAGCTGAAACCCTTTCAATTTCCACCCAACATCAATCAAACATATTTGAGATGCTTGAACTTTAAATTTTGAATCTATTCGCATTCTTTGAAAAATTGAGCTCAAAAATTGAAATTTTAAATTATTATTTTTTAGAATCATCTTGTGTAGATAAGCAAAAATTTAAACGACTTGGACAACGAATCATGACTGACTTGCAAACAGATACGCTGATTATCGGATGCGGGATCGCAGGAGCGGCGGCCGCATTACACTTAAGCGATCATCCGAATCATCATGTTACGGTGATCACCCGTTCCACCAATCCAGCCAATAGCAATAGCTCATGGGCGCAAGGCGGCATCGTCACCCGTGGACTAGAAGACTCCCCCGATCTGTTGATCGAGGACATCTTGCGCGCAGGCGCGGGATTAAGCAAACCATCCGCGGCGAAATTACTTGCCGAAGAAGGGCCGCGTCTCGTTCAATCTGTGTTGATCGAACGGTGTGGAGTCAAGTTCGACCAAGATGAACAACATGAGTTGATCTACGGGCTAGAAGCCGCTCATAGCACACGCCGAATCATCCATGTGGGCGATCAAACGGGCGAAGCGATCATCCAAGGCATGTTAGATACCCTAGCAACCCGCCCTAACGTTACCTTACTGACTGATCACACCGCGGTTGATCTGATCACGTTTCCACATCATGCCCTTGATCCGATGCAAGTGTATGAACCGATGCGTTGTCATGGCGCGTATGTCTTGAATCGTGAATTAGGGGAAATCGGGCGCGTTTTAGCGGGCCACACGATTTTAGCTACCGGTGGATTAGGACAGATCTTCCGTAACACCACCAATCCAAAAGGCGCACGCGGTGATGGTCTCGCAATGGCTTGGCGGGCGAACGTGCGCGTAGCCAATGCCGAATATGTGCAGTTTCATCCGACGGCCTTAAGTGTGCGCGGCGCACCGAACATCTTGATCAGTGAAGCGGTGCGCGGTGAAGGCGCGATCTTGCTGACACCAGACGGAGAGCGCTTTATGTCAAAATATTCGCCCGAATGGCAAGAACTTGCCCCGCGTGATGTCGTAGCGCGTGCGATCCACACGGAGATGATCGAAAATGGATATGAGCATGTCTTTTTAGACATTGGTAGCAAACGCCCGTCCACGTTTATCCGTGAGCGTTTTCCGCTGTTAATCGCTAATTGTCAACGCTTCGGCATTGATCCGACTAGCCAACCAATCCCCGTTGTACCCGCCGCTCATTATTTTTGCGGGGGGGTATTGGTGGATGATTGGGGACGCACCGATTTTGAAGGCCTTTACGCGGTCGGTGAAGTCAGTTGTACGGGTCTGCATGGGGCGAATCGCTTGGCAAGCACCAGCTTATTAGAGGGATTGGTATGGGGCGATCGCGCCGCCACTTATATCTTAGATCACCCGCGTGATCCGATCCGTTTACATCAGATTCCAGAATGGATTCATCTGGGGGATACCGACCCCGATCCCGGTTTGTTGGAAGGGGATATGACCACCATTCGCAACATCATGTGGCATTACGTCGGATTGGTACGCACTCAAAAGCGGATGGATCGTGCGGATCGGGAATTGCGTCACCTATTCCACGAAATTGAAGATTTTTATCGCACGGCCCGACTCAATGACGCGCTGATCGGTTTACGCAACGCGATCCAAGCGGCACGGATCGTGACTTTTTCAGCACGGCGTAATCGGGTGAGTCGTGGCACACATTACCGCGCTGATGCGCCCGCTACTACGCCCGTTAGCATGATGAGATAACTCGTTAGGAGAGATCAAGATGAACGCATTTGTCTATTTAGATCACAGCGCAACTACACCCACCGATCCGCGGGTGGTCGAAAAAATGCAACCTTATTGGACACAGGTATTCGGCAATGCGTCCAGTTTACACACCGCTGGAAAATCCGCCGCGGCGATCTTAAACCAATGCCGTGAGACCGTCGCCGGAATTTTAAATTGTGATCCAGCGGAAATTGTCTTCACCAGTGGCGGCACCGAAAGCGATAACCTCGCCTTACGCGGTGTGGGTGACGCGGTAAAATCACGCGGACGCGGTCATCACATCATCACCACCGCGATCGAACACCATGCGGTGATCGATGTGGTCAAAGAATTAGGTGAAAAAGGCTACGAGGTGACACTCTTGCCCGTTGATACCTATGGACGGGTGGATGTGCAGACCGTGTTAGATGCGCTCCGTCCCGAAACGATCATGGTTAGCGTGATCTATGCTAACAATGAGGTTGGCACGATCAATCCAATTGCAGAGATCGGCGCAGCCCTCAAAGCGCGGCGCATCCGGTTTCATACCGACGCAGTACAAGCGGCAGGGCTTTTGCCTTTAGATATTCAGGCGCTCAATGTGGATTTGTTGAGCCTGTCAGCGCATAAATTTTACGGGCCAAAAGGGATCGGATTGCTGTATGCTCGGCGTGCGCTCCCGATGCACGCACAAATGTTAGGCGGCGGTCAACAATTTCATCGGCGTTCTGGAACAGAGCCGCTCCCGTTGATTGTTGGACTCACCGAAGCGTTAGTATTGGCCGAAACTGAACGCGCCGAAACGGTGGCACGCTTGACTCCCCTACGAGATTATCTCATCCAACAGGTGTTGACGATCGTGCCGGAAGCACAATTGACCGGACATCCCAATGAACGACTTGCGGGTCATGCGAGTTTTGCGCTCAAAGGGCTAAACGGTGACTCGATCCTACTCGATCTAGACTCGATGGGTTTCGGGGCTAGTGGTGGGAGCGCTTGCACGACAGGTCAACAAGAGCCGAGTCATGTCTTAGTGGCGATGGGAGTCGAACCCGATCGCTTAATCGGTCAAGTACGCTTTGTCTTAGGCAAACATAGCACTCGCGAACAGATCGACGCATTTTTATATCATTTGGGTGCGATTGTGGAGCGTCATCGGGCAGTTGTCCCCTGAGTTGAGTAGCAACGGGTGATTTTTTCAGGATCACCCGTTTATCGTTATTCCAAGAAAAACGGTATCAAGAGTTGCGCGTGACCGTTAAAGGTATTTTTCGTGAGAAATTGAACCCGATCGATCACCGCGTTCGGCGCAAAGGCGACATTTTCAGCCACTTTTGCAGAAAGCGGTTTATCCTCCCATTGTGGCATGATCAACGGCACGGTGTCGGGTAACTTCGCTAATTCGCGTGCTTTTTGTAAGGCGACTTGCAGATCACCTAACGCATCAATGAGGCCATGTTGCTTCGCTTCCCGTCCAGTCCAGACTCGTCCGCCCCCAAGTAAATCCACCTGTTCAGCACTCATCTTACGACTCTTCGCGACTCGTTGAATAAATTGATCGTAAATCCGTTCAATCATCGCACGCATCATCTGGTATTGAGCCTCAGTTAAAGGGGTATAGGGACTCATCAAATTGGCATTTGCCCCCCGATAAAAATCGTATTGATGGGCGTGTATTTTCTCTAAGAATCCCCCTAACAGCACCTTGGCCGTAACCACGCCGATCGATCCGGTGATCGTCCCTGGTTGTGCGATAATCCAATGGGCCGGGGTCGCGACATAATAGCCCCCTGAAGCGGCCACATTGTTCATATAGACCACCAACGGGCGCGTTTTTGCCAATTCTTCTAAGGCAGCGGTCATCGCTTCAGATGCGGTCGCTGAACCTCCGCCGCTATCAATGTAAAACAAAACCGCGGCCGCCCGATCATCTTCGATCAATTGACGTACTCGCCGCACAAAGGTGAGATCGCCCGTAATGTCCTCCTCTAAAAGTGGGATCGGTAACGGGATCGGCGGCGCTGAGCGACTCTCTCCGTTGGTGATCAAGCCCGTTAATGTCAATAGCGCTACATATTTCGGATGTGGTTGTTGCCATACTCGCAATAAGGCCCGTTGGGCCTCTTCCCAAGGTAAGACATATTTCGATTGAAGATGCGAAACCAACGTTTCTTCGTTCAATACCCCATCTACAAATGCCGCCCCCGTGAGATCCGTATAGGGTGCTTGATCGATCATCGTGCGGATCTGTTCCACGGTTTGATTACGTCCGTGGGCAATGCCTTCAAGAATCATCTGATAGCGTGAGTCCAGTAAACGATTCAGCTGTTCACGGCCTTCTGGGGAGGGCATATCACGCGAAAGTTGATCCATTGCGCCTTTATACGGGGTGATCGCCACGACATCAAAGCTGATCCCTAATTGGGCCAAAGTGTCTTTTAAAAACACCGCCGATTGCCCCAACCCTAACGTTAGGATCATACCGCCCGTTTGCAACAAGATTTGATCAGCCACAGAAGCGACATAATAACTCAAGAGATCGTATTCTTGGGCGAAGCAGATCACCCGTTTACCTTGTGAGCGCAACTGGCTGATACTTTTGCGTAAGGTTTGTAGATCTGCTAATGGCATGTCAAAACCACGCAAGTAAAGGATCACCCCTTTGGGACGCGGATCCGCGGCGATCTGGTGAAAGTGGCGATCTAGCTCATCTAAACTTAGCGGAGGTTTGCCTAGGATCCGTCGTTGTAAGAATCCCCGTGTTTCAGACAACGCCGGAATCACGCTAGGCAAATGAAACAACACATAATCGATCTTGGCACGACGACGTAAACGATTCCGCAAGCGAAAGGATAAACGCCGAATATGATGCACAGGATTGATCCGACGAAACACCGATTTTAAAGAGCGGACAAGGTTTTTCATTAGGCACTATCACTTAACGGTAATAAAGATTGCGAATTGATGTCATAGAGGTCGAAGGTCAACTCTGGCAGATGCAAAATGCCATAAGTGTGGGAGCTGGCCCGAACACTCTTGAATGTGTAGATCGACCCCGGATTAATCACACACCCCTGTTGTACCCGTGCAAACAGCGGTACATGGGTGTGTCCTGTAATCAACACATCCGCTTGTAGCGAACCTAACATCATATTTAAAAGCGTATCGGAGATATGATCACGATACAAGCCCCACAAATTATTCCCCGGCTTGCCATGACACATAAACAGCGAGATCCCTTCATAAGTGCCACGCCAATCCAATGGTAAATTTTTGAGGAATGCGCTATTTTCCGGTGTCAGACCATAAAACCATTCATCATGATTGCCGCGAACGGTAGGAATGTGCCGTTTACGGATCATTTCGACCACACGGTCTTGTTCCGGCCCACGTCCCACTAAATCTCCCGCGCATAAGATCAAATCGACATGATGTTGATGATCGAGTCGTTCTAATACAATCTCTAAGGCCCGGTAGTCCCCATGTATATCTGATATGATCCCAATATCCATCCTCAGATCCCAGTGTTGGCAGAATATCCAAGTATTATAACCATAATCGTCTAAAATCGGAGTGTCCAACCCTGTTAGATTGAATTAGACTGAGACGAATCTCAATTTTAGAACAGAAGTGAGACGATGATTTTATTAAGATGGCCCATGTTGATTTTAGCAATGCTCACCTTGTCAACCATCACGGGCGGACAAGCGCAAACGCTACCCCCGTGTGAGCAACGCCACACCACTCAACCAATCCCCCGTGTTGATTCGACACGTTATTGTCTTGAACAGGTGATCGATGATCCCACGACTGATGAGATCTCTTTTACCGCCTTAACGACCGCTCCTAACGGCGATCTTTACGCGGCGCGTCCTTTAGCTGATGAGGTATGGCGGATCACCGATAGCGACGGGGATCAACTGCCGGATCAAGGGGAAGTGGTGATCCCCGCGATCCATCAACCGACCGCTTTAAGTTATCACGAAGGTGCATTGTATATTGTGTCGGAGTCGGTGGTCTATCGTTGGCGCGAAAACGAGGGCTTAACTGTGTTAGTGGATGATCTCCCTGCATCTACCAGACATTGGATCACCGGCTTCACGATCGGGCCTGATGATCGGTTGTATCTTGGGATCGCGGCCCCTTGCGCTTATTGTCCTGATGATCCGTTGCAAGGGGTGATCCTTAGTTTTGAGCTTGAGGGCGATGATCAACAAATCATCGCACGCGGATTCCATGTGCCTAGCGCGCTCACTTGGGAAACGGATCGTTTATGGGCGGCTGACATCGCACCGAAATCGCACCATGAAGGCCGCTTGGATGAGCTGAATCAGGTGACACCTAACGCTCATTTTGGGTATCCTGATTGCCTTGGTGAGTCAGATTCGGCGGTTTGTCTGTCGTACACCGCGCCGATGTTGACCTTACCCAGTCATAGCACCGTGTTAAGCATGGTCTATTACAACGGTATGGCATTTGAGCATCTCCAAGACACCTTACTGCTTGCCTTAGCCGGATCAAGCCATCAGTCCAACTTTGCAGGTTACAGTTTAGTGGCCGTCACCTTCCGCGAAAACCGACAACCCCGCCGCGCATTGCAATCGTTAATCCCGTCGGTGACCACGGAAGAAGATATGCAAAATCTGCAACACCGCGGTGAAGGCCTCTACCCACAACGCCCGTATGGGATCGCGTTAAGTCCAGAAGGTTGGATTTACCTTAGTGTGAGCGGTGGCACGATTTACGCCTTACGTCCAGCTTAAGGCACGCCCCATAAGCGCACGGTATTATCGCCACTACCCGTCGCTAACAGGGTGCCACTGCTATTAAACGCCATACTCAACACTGGTTTTTCATGTTCCGCCAGTGCTAACAGAGCTTCATCTTCTTGGATCGTCCCCGTTTGCAAAGCATCTTCAATGCTCCAAAGGCGCACCATGTGATCGCGTCCACCACTTGCCAATAGTTTACTTTCTGGACTAAATGCGATCGTATCGACTCCGCCGTAATGCGCCCGGATGGTGGCATAGGTTTCATCGCCATAGGCATCCCATAACCGGATTGTCATATCACGGCCAGCTGATGCGATCATCGTACCAGACTCGTTAACCGCCACTTCGCGCACCCAGTCTTGATGTTCCCCTAAGATCGTGCCGGCCGTCTCATTGGCTACATCCCACAACCGAACGGTTTTATCGCGGCCACCGGAAACCAAGACCGCTCCACGCAAGGCAAACGCCAAGCTTTCAACCTCTGCTTCATGCCCGTGAATCGTGTTGTGTAAGCGCTCTTGTGACCACAACCGTAAAGTACCATCCGCTCCCCCTGAAGCGAGTAGATGTCCACTGGGGCTAAATGCCAATGTTTCGACCGATCCGGTATGCCCCTTAAGGATGATCGGGCCGGCCTCTAAGTCATCCAATTCCCAGAGGTGAATGGTAGTATCTGCACTGGCCGAGGCGAACCACCGGCCATCCGGGCTAAATGCACCCGCTTTGACGTGTCCGGTATGTCCGGTTAATTCATAGGTGGGGGCGTTGCCAAACGATCCCAAGTAGAGCCACACCCCTTCACCACCGATGATCGCTAGAGTATCCCCGGTGGGAGACCAACGCACTTGAGTAATCCATCCATATTCAACCCGTGCGAGTTCAGTTAAGGCGGTGACATTTTCGCGGGTGATCATCTGACGCATGATGTAAAGCCTTCTTTCATGTAGTCCTATTTTTGTGACTATCTTACCTCAATTGTCCCAAAAACACGGCATATCCAAACCAAATCGGAAGCATTATAATTTTCTGTTTAGCGTTACTTCTCACAAAGCACTCACCATTCGTAAGCGTTAGGTGTCATTTTTTTATGGGTCTTAAACAACTTGCGTCGCGATCATGGATGCCTTGGGTCGATCTCTTACTGGCCTTTTTAGCGTTTGCCCTCGCTTATATCGCACGCTACGAACTAGAGATCTTCCGTCCTGTTGCTGAATTTAATTATGCCCCATTTGACCCCTATCTTCCGTATGTGATCGTGTTTGCTGTCTGGTTACATCTCCAGTATCGGGGAAGTGGATTATACCGTTCCGTGCGTGGTCGGCCATGGATTGAAGAGGTCTACACCATTATCAACGGTGTAGCCAATGCGACTATCGTTTTAGTGGCAGTCAGCTTTTTCTTGCAACCTCTGGTATTTAGCCGCTTAATGCTGATTTACGCCGCGGCCTTTGCTGTGATTCTGCTCTCCGTTGCCCGAATCGTGCAACGGGTGATTCAAGCGCACCTCCGTACCAAAGGGATCGGCATTCAGCGCGTGTTGATCATCGGAGTCGGTGAGGCCGGGCAGGCCGTTCTTCGCACCATGATCGCCCGTCGGGAATTAGGCTACCGAGTGGTCGGTTACTTGGACGATAAACCTGAACGCGGTAATGTGGATTTAGGGCGAGTCCGCGGACTCGGTCATATCGATCGCTTAGCAGAGGTCATTGAACAAGAAGCGGTCGATCTTGTGGTGATCACCTTACGTTGGAAACATCACGATCGAATTTTAGAGTTGATCGAAGTTTGTCAGCAAAAAGCGGTTAATGTGCGTGTCGTGCCGGATGTATTCCAATTGAACACACGCCAAGTGCAGATCGAAAATCTGGACGGCATTCCCCTACTAGGGTGGAATGGCGCAATGCCTTTACGGGGCGGTAATCGCCTCGCGAAACGTGCGATTGATCTTGGTTTGATCTTGTTGGCATCCCCGATCTTGATCCCGTTATTTTTGGTGATCGCGTTGGCGATTCGACTCGAAAATCAGGGGCCGGTGTTCTACACCCAAAAGCGGGTTGGTGAACATGGGCGCGTGTTTTCGATGTTTAAGTTTCGTAGCATGATTCCCGATGCAGACAAATACCGTCAACAATTGATCGAACAACATAACCTTGACCCCCGTCATCCAAAGATCGTTGATGATCCACGGATCACGCGTGTGGGCAAAGTGATCCGTCGCGCAAGCCTAGATGAGTTGCCGAATCTGATCAATGTGATTCGCGGGGAGATGAGCCTTGTGGGTCCACGCCCTCCGACTCCGGATGAAGTTACCCGTTACGACTCATGGCATCTGCAACGTTTACAGACCATGCCCGGCATGACTGGATTATGGCAAGTGAGCGGACGCAGCGATGTGCCGTTTGATGAGATGTGCCTATTGGACATTTATTACATCGAAAACTGGTCGCTTAAGCTAGACGCGCAAATTTTGATGATGACTTTACCGCGTGTCCTAATGCGACAAGGCGCATATTAAAAATACCGCCGGACGCGAAGTGCGATCCGGCGGAGCGCCCGCTTATTTTTTAAATTGTGTGTGTTCCCATTCCGTAAACAATTCTTGTAAACGCAACCGTTGATATTTTCCGGTGGAAGTGACCGGGATCTCGTTGCCAAAGACGATCACTTTCGGCGATTTTTCAAACGTCATGCGTTCACGGCAATAGGTGAGGATCGCCTCTGCATCCAAGAGCGCGCCTTCTTCCGGCACAAGGTACGCACCGACTTCTTCGCCGTAATAATCATTTTTAAAGGCGATTGCGAGTCCGACCTTGACCCCCGGATAGCTCAAGAGGACTTCTTCAATGTCAAATGGGCTAAATTTCACCCCGCCGCGGTTGATCAATTCTTTGATCCGTCCGGTGATGAAGAAAAATTTACGTCCGCGGCTATCCGTCTTATAAAACCCCTCATCCCCACTCCGAAACCACCCGAATTTAAAAGTTTCGGCGTTCGCATCCGGCCGCTTAAAGTAACCAGACATCACGTTATGCCCACGAATGCAGATCTCACCGCGATCCCCTTCGCCTAATTGATTGCCAAACGCATCAAAGATCGCCATTTCATTGGTGATCACCGGCATCCCGATGCTGGGGTACCCGTGATCCAAAAGCCAACTTTGATGCTCTTCCCACGAAATATCGATCGGCAAGAAACAACTGTAACAAGTGGTCTCGCTCAAACCATAGCCATGTAAGATCGGATAGCCAAAGGTATCCTCAAAATCACGCGCTAAGGTCATCGCCAATGTCCCCGCGCCACATACAAAATGACGAAAATGGGTTAATCCGCGCCGATGCACCCCTTCACCAAAAATCGATTCACCGTTTTCGGACTGTTTTCGGCCGTGTTCCAATAAAAACTGGAGAAGCGTTGGCACGACACTTACGATGTTGATACGCTGTTCAATGATCGTGCGCCAAAAGGTTGATACGGAGAACGAACGATTTAATACGGTAGACGCACCTGCATACAATGGCGTGATTAACGTCACCACAATCCCATTGACATGATGTATCGGTAACACACACATCAAGCGCTGATTGCCGGTGATCCCTTGCGCTTGCGAGATCGCGAACGCATCCACCAAGAGGTTGTATTGTGTCAACACGACCCCTTTCGGCGCGCCAGTCGTGCCGCTGGTATACACCAAGAGCGCTTCATCGTCTAAGGTTGCGGTTTCTGCATTGACCCGGATCGCGTCATCAGTGGATTTTACGGGCGCTCCATCACCGAGATAGGTATTCGGCAAGTTTTTCACCAATTGATGAAAATGTGGGTAGCGTTCATCCACTTCCCCCCCCACCTGTACGATCGCTTGGATATTCGGTGCGCCGAGTCCGTCTGATTCATCTCCAGAGATGATCCGTTCGGCGCGCAAGAGGTAATCATGACGCACAAAGCAAATTTTGGCCTCGCTATTGCGTAGAATGAACGCGATCCGCCGATCATCTTCGGCCACGTTTTGCGGTGCAACACAGGCCCCGATGATCCAACACGCAAAATAGATCAACACGGTATCACTATGATTATGCGCGATCGTTGCCACCCGATCACCACGCCGAACACCAAAATCATCGTGAAGCAAATTGGCGACCTGATGCACCCGCGCATTAAATTCGACATACGATAACGACTCGCGTTGATCCCCGTCTAAGTAGATCAAAAACGGGGCGTTGGGGGATGTTTTTGCTTGTTGCGAGAGCAATTGACGCACATTGCGATAAGGAATCAAGCGATGCTCTGAGGGTAAACCGAACACTTGTCGGGCAGCGTGTAAGTTTGTTTGTGTCTGATGATCAACAGAAGTAAAAGTCGTATTCATAATCCTCCTTAGATGAAGCCAAAGATCTTTTTACACCCATTATAACGCATGGAAAGCGTAGGGGATGCGCCGTTTATCATGCGCCTGATTGTGCTACAATGGATCGTATCTAAAAGGGGAAAATGTGGAGTACCTCATGCCGGATAATCAGAATTTACCGGACAAGTACAATCGGGATGATGATGTCCCGTTTAAATTGCCGAAAGAAGAAGATCTACACCCAGTTGAGCGTCCATCCAAAGATCAAAATGTGATCACGGGTGATTTTGAGGTGATCGAACCACGTCAGGCGATCAGCCCACCTCCCCCGCCGATCTCATTGCCGAAAAGCAAACATCCAACGGATGAAGGGGATACGGATGAACTGGTGTTTGTCGATGGAAAACCTGTCTTGGACGACGAACGCTATGACGATGAACATGATGTGCCGTTTAAGTTGCCACAACATGAGACCGATCCATCGCCTAAAGGGGACGGCCGCTTTATCAATAAAATGATGACCATGCCCACCCCGGCCCAATCGGGCGATCCGTCCAAACAGACCCTCGCAGGGAGTGGGGGATTCGATCCTAATCCCGATTTTGCGAATGTCCGTCCACCGGCACCCACCATCAACAACCCGCGTGTCCCAGCGGCGCAACCACCGCCGATGCAATCGCAATCTAATCAAGATGATCGTTATCGTCGTCCACAAACCGCGCACTATGCCCCACCACCGACGCAACCGAGTTCATCACCGATCCTTCCCCCTCAAGGCGGTCGGATTGCACAACCACCGATCCCAACAAAATCCCAGCGTAAACGCGCCGGACGGCCACGCTTTAACCTTGGCTGTTTGGCGATCTTGAGTTGGTCAACGAACGCTTAGCGCAATTCGACGAATATCGCAACTTCCAAAGCACCTTTTTATATGATCGCAACGGTCAACTGCTCTACGAGGTGTTTAACGAGGGGCGGAGAACGCAAATTTCATTGGCTGATGTGCCACAAGATCTGATCAACGCCACAATCGCGATCGAAGATGATGAATTTTGGACCAACGTCGGGATCGATGTGCCTGCGACCACAGTCGCCTTTTTGGGCTTTGTCGGTATTCGTGATACCGCTGCGGGTGGGAGTACGATCACGCAACAGCTTGTCCGTAATGTGTTGTTCCCACCCGAATATCGCTCCGAACGAAGCGCGACTCGTAAAGCGGAGGAGATCATCCTTGCGGTAGCCTTGACCAGTCGTGAGAGCAAAGAGAAGATCTTAGAGTATTATCTCAACGAGATCTACTATGGTAATCTCGCTTATGGGATCGAAGCTGCCTCTCAAACCTTTTTCGGAAAATCTGCGAAAGACCTGACCTTAGGCGAATCCGCGTTGTTAGCGGGATTACCCCAAGCGCCGGCTAATCTTAACCCGTTGAACCCCGATCCGGATGTGCAGGACGCGGTAGAAGATCGTTGGCGGATCGTCTTAAATGAAATGGTGGAAGAAGGCTATATCACGGACGCGCAACGCAATCAAGCGCTTTCGCAAGGCTTATCGTTCGCCAACAGCCAGATCAATTTGCGCGCCCCGCATTTCACCGTCTACGCGCAATCTCAATTGGAGTTACTCTTAACCGATTTAGGCTATAGCCCGTCGGACATTGCCAACGGCGGCTTACGGGTATACACCACCGTCGATCTACGGATTAACGACATGGTGCAACTCTCGGTGCGCGATCAGATCAGCCGATTACAAGCCAATAACGTCGGAAATGGCGCGGTTGTGGTGATCAAACCGTTCACAGGTGAGATCCTCGCGATGATCGGAAGCGCGGATTACGATAACGAGGCCATTGATGGACGGGTCAACGTCACCACCGCACGCCGTCAACCTGGTAGCACGGTCAAAGCTTTCACCTATGCCGCGGCGATGGAACGTGGTACGAATCCGGCGGATGTGCTGTGGGACACACGCACGCAAATCGGGATTCCGGGTCAACAACCCTATATCCCACGCAATTATGACGGTGGTTTCCATGGCCCGATGGGGATGCGGATCGCATTAGCCAATAGTTACAATATTCCGGCGGTACAAGCTTTACGCCATAGTGTCGGAGTCGATTATTGGTTGAGTTTTGCCAATCGCTTAGGGATTACCAGCTTGGTCAATGATCCCAGTCTCTACGGGTTGTCATTAACTTTAGGCGGTGGTGAAGTGACCAACGTCGAATTAACCAACGCTTACGCGGTATTTGCCAACGGTGGACAATACACCCCCCCGGTTTCGATTCTGTGTGTGATCGACAACAACGATAACATCATCTATCAATACGAAAATAGCTGCCCACAGGGGAATATCACCGCCGAAACGCAAAACCGCGGCCGTCAAGGTCTGCAAGTGTTAGATCCACGGATCGCATTTATCATCAGTGACATCCTGAGCGATAATGTAGCGCGGAGTCCGGTGATGGGATCTAACAGTCCCTTACGCACGCAAGGCTTTACCGCAGCCGTGAAAACGGGTACAACCGATAACGTTAAAGACAATTGGACAGTCGGTTACACCCGTAACGTAGCGGTCGGAGTCTGGGTCGGTAACAGCGACGGCGCACCGATGGTCAATTCCTCCGGTTTGACCGGGGCCGCTCCGATCTGGAACACCGTGATCACCCAAATTCATCAAAATCCAGACTTCTTAGCGGAATTTGCTCACAATGGACAACTGTTCCCCGATCGCTTTGAGCAACCGGCCGGAGTCAGCTTGCGTGAAGTCTGTAATTTCCGTGCGATGCAAGACCCGACTCCCAATTGCCCGTTGATCCGTGAATGGGCCTTGGATGGCCCGGCCGGATTGCCTTCTGGGGACGGCGGACTCTATTATCCACAACAAGCACCGATCAACGCGCCTCCTGATACCGGAGATTATGTCAGTCTTGCTTACCCCGGCGTGTACCGCGCCGTGGTGATCCCACTTGCGCCGGAAGTCTCTGCATCACTTCAGATCCAAGTTGGGCCGGGGGATATTGCCCCGCCGTCACCGAAATATTGTCGTGTACGGGTGGATCAAGTGTCGAATGCGGTTGGCGCGCAAGAATTTCTGTTTATCGCACCACCACCGAATCCTAATGACGCGGCCCAAGCGGAACAGTATGCCCGTAGCACCAACCTACCCTTCTTGCCGACGATCCAATGCTCACCAGAAATGTTAGCTGGAGGTGGTGGAGGCGGCTATGGGCCGATCGTTGCAACCGCGATTGTGACTTCACCGCAACCCGGAGAGGCGATTCCAGTCGGTGGAATGCCGATCCTTGGCACAGTGGTTTGGGCCCCCGGTCAAGCGATGTATTACAAAGTGGAGATCATCGGCGGTCAATTCACCGATTGGACAACGATCGGGGATATTCACTACAACACGGTCGAAAACGGTCAAATCGAATTTTTGCCGGGCGCACCGGGTTTACAACCGGGGAATTATCAATTGCGTTTGGTGATCATTGGCAACGATGCAAGCGCATTACAACAACCGTATGTCGTCTCTTTCGTGGTACAATAATCAGGAGATCTGTATCGTCTTTCCCAAAAGAGGCGATCTTAGCAGATCGCCTCTTTATTTATCATTTAGGGTTGAGCTTTAGTGTAATGTGATGGTACGGTTTGATACATACAATGCCAGCGCACATCTCGTCCGCCAGCTTGAACAGCATGGCACGGAAGTGATCCACGATGGCGGCGATAACATCTTGGTACAGTTAAAGACTGGGGAACAGATTAGCATTTATCTGATCGAGACGATCATCCCACCGTATGAGGTCAAACTTGCGCTTCAAGATAATCACAAGGATCAGATCTTCACCTTGTTTATCTTGTGGGGTGAGATGTTCCTACCCGAAAACGGCACCATCTTTAAACCTGATGATTGGTTAAATGCCTTAATTCATCTCTACGGGGATAAAGTGTATGCTTTTGGTGTCTACGGTAAAGATATTCATATCTTTCCGGTTTTTTTTGAGCGGCGCGGTTTTGAACGGATGATCCGCTATGGTAAAGACGTAAAAATCGCGGAATTACACGGATCGCTTCATGAGGTGCGTTTTCTAGAGGATTTACGCGGCACTTGGCGGATCGGCGGTTTTGTTCCACACCCCCAAGAAGCGCCCAAACAGCGCCCGCCTAAACCCGTCGTGAAACGCACCGCTTGGGAGATTCTTGGGGTAACACCTAAAACGGATCGCGAGGCGATCAAGCGCGCTTATCGACGTTTAGCGCGCATGTATCACCCGGATCTCAATCGCACCCGTGACACCACCGCGCAAATGCAAATGGTGAACGAGGCGTATCAGGCTATTTTGCGTGAATTGGGCGACGCTTAACCGCATAGACCGATTTTCGACAAAGCCTTGTTTTTTTGGTTAGGATCGCTTGTGTCAAGTTTGAGACCTATATTATAATCGGTGCAGAGTCGCATATCAGCACAAGGCAGCGCTATAGAGTGAGGGCGTTAATGAGTCAGTTAGACGCGAAACCTAATCAGGACGAAACTGTCCTGCGGCATGTGTTACACATCATCGCGAATACTCCCAATCCTGTCGAGTGTCTCGCGCCGATCTTAGAGGCAGGCCGTCAAGCTACCGGAGCGGTAGGGGCGGCCTTTATCTCTTTCAGTGATCCCCTGTTGATCAAAGCGAACGGTTTAGAGGAAACCCAACTCCCAGATCTGGAGACTTTCAAAGCCCTCGCCATCCAACACCCCACTGCCATCCATCTCAACCCCGTTTTAGGGGACGGATCACCCCTTGGCCATGCTATTTTCGCGGCGATCCGCGCTCAGCGTAACGTAGTCGCCGCGCTCTGGCTGACTTTTGAAACGCCGCTTGATGAAGTCCCTTCTTCGATTTCCGCATTAGTAGACGGACTCACGATCGTCACTGCCAATTTACGTCAAGTCGCCCGCCATGAGAAGATCGCCCGCAATCAAAGTGATTTTTTGCGGATCGTCTCTCACGATCTACGCTCTCCCTTGACCTCTATGCAAGGTTTCGGGAGTATGTTGGAATCCGGCATGGTCGGTGAACTCAACGAACGTCAAGCCTATTTTGTCGAAAAAATGCTTTCGGGCATCACTCAGATCGCTTCACTCGTCGATAACATCCAAGACGCGGGGCGTTACGATCCCGAAACTGGCTTTTACGAGATGCAACGCTCCCCCTGTGATTTGATCGGGATCGTGCATAAGATCGTCAGCAATCACCTTGTACCGGCCGAAAAACAAGAATTGACGATCAACAGTCAGATCGCCGATAACGTGCCGATCATCAATGCCGATTCTAATATGTTAGAGCGTGCCGTGACCAATCTGGTCGATAACGCGATCAAATATACCCCGAACGGTGGCACGATCACGCTCTCACTTTATCGCCAAGACGATCACATCATCATCGGCGTACAAGACACGGGACTCGGCATCAGTCCAGAAAATCAAAAGTTGTTGTTTGAACGTCATGTACGGATTCCACGCATTGAACATAAAAAGGTGAAAGGCAGCGGTTTAGGCCTGTTTATCGTGCGGAGTGTGGCTCAACGGCATGGCGGTAACGCTTGGGTCGAAAGCAGTGAAGGCGAAGGTAGCACCTTCTTTATCAGCATCCCCTTAAACGGTGAAAATGAATTGGTGTCCTCCCTTTAGCAGACTTTAGATCTAATCAAACATCCCCGAAATGGTGAGGGCGGGCGATCAAACCTGCCCTCTTTTATTCAAGAGGTTGGAAAAATGGCGATTCAAATTTTACCGGATCATGTGGTCGCACAGATCGCAGCGGGTGAAGTCGTCGAACGGCCGGCTTCCGTGGTGAAAGAATTGCTTGAAAATGCGTTGGATGCAGGCGCATCCACCATTCATATCACCGCCAACGAAGGCGGGCAACGTTTGATCCGCGTGAGTGATGACGGCCACGGTATCCCGACTACCGAGGTTGAAGTCGCTTTTGCCCGCCATGCGACCAGCAAACTCCGGAGTGCTGATGATCTGCAATACATCAACACTTTAGGCTTTCGAGGTGAGGCCTTAGCCAGTATCGCCGCCGTGAGTCGCGTCACCTTGATCACCCGGCATCAAGATGAGACGGCCGGCACAAAATTACACCTTGAAGGGAGCGCGATCATCGGGAGGCAAGCGATCGGTGCGCCCAACGGCACGGTGATCACCGTCGAAAACCTATTTTTTAACACACCGGCACGCTTGAAATTTCAGAAAAAAGAGGCTACTGAAAAACGACAAATTGCGGCCTTAGTGAGTCATTATGCTATGGCCTACCCCGAAGTCCGTTTTATCTTGGAACAAGACGGGCGTGAAGTATTTCGATCTAGCGGGAGTGGGCAATTAGCGGATGTCGTGGTTAAGGCTTTAGGGTTAGATCATTTTAAGAATATGGTAGAAGTCAGCGGTGGCAACGGGGAGATGAGCGTGCATGGCTATGCGTCTGCGCCTAGCTTACATCGTTCCGATCGCGGACGGATTACCCTATTTGTCAATGGGCGCGCCGTTCAAGATACCAGTCTCACCTATGCTGTGGTACAAGCCTATCATACCTTGTTGGCAAGTGGCACTTATCCGATCGCCGTTTTGATGATTCGTGTGCCATCCGAAAGCGTGGATGTGAATGTTCATCCCACAAAGGCCGAAGTCCGATTCCAAGACGCGAATCATGTCTTTGTCACCGTGCAACGCGCTGTTCGTGAGGCCGTGATCCACTATGCCCAAGCACCGGATTTACGCGGCGGCCGTTTCAGCGGACTCGCAACCACACCACCAGAGACTTGGGGTGCGTCTAAATTACCGAGTAGCCGTCAATTAGAGCTTCAAATGGAGTTACAAGGATCGGGACAATACCCGCATCAACGCGATCGCTCCCTCGATCACGAAAGTGATCCGACCGCGATTCCGGTGGGTATGGGTACACCCTTAAAACCGCGCACCTTGCCAGTGTTGCGGGTAGTGGGTCAAGTCGGCGCGATGTATATCATCGCTGAAGGGCCGGCCGGCATGTATTTAATCGATCAACACGCCGCCCATGAGCGAATCCTCTACGAACAATTTTTAGAGGCTTATCAACGTGAGCAACCGATCACACAAGCCGCCCTCAATGCACAAACGATCACCGTTTCGCCCATTGAAGCACAAATGATCGAAGAGCAGTTAGAGCGACTCCATCAGGTTGGTTTTAGCTTAGAGCCTTTTGGGCCGAACACTTTTTTGATCCGCACTATTCCCGCGATCCTTGCGTCTTCTGATCCGGTAGACGTGGTAGCAGGCATCTTAAATGACCTTGAATTAGACAAACAGCCCGGCCTGACCGCGATCGAAGACAAATTGATCCGATTCGTCTGCAAACGCGCCGCGGTCAAAGCGGGTCAGATCCTTAGCCTAGAGGAAATGCAAAGCGTTATCCGTCAATTAGAGCGTTGCCAAAATCCGCACACATGCCCACATGGCCGTCCCACGATGATCCATCTTAGTGGGGATCAATTGGCGCGGGAATTTGGACGTTCTTAAAAAACAGGGCGCGGGATCGCGCCCTTGTTTAACGACTCCGTACCGTAAATTGTTGCGGGCTACCCACCCCACCACTCATCGCATAAACCCCTTGTTGATTGCGGCGTGCGACTGATACCGTCCACTCATACACCCGATCTTGTCCATCGGTTGGGATCAATTCTTCTGGGAGCAAAAGTGAGGTATTACGGGTAGCGCGTTGAGTGGGCGCAGCGTTGGGATCATTGAGATTGCGGATCACGATAAAATAGGCTTCATCATCCTGTAACACCCCGACACTCACCCATTGCAAAGCGATCACCCCTTGCACGATCGCACCAGAAATCGGTTGAATAATGCGCGGAGCGCTATGTGTAGGTGTTGGAGTGGCCGTCTCGCTACCAGAAGGCGTAGGGGACAAGGTGATCGTCGCTGTAGGAAACGGCACACGCACACATTGATCAATCCGTAACGGCACGGTGCATTCCGCCCCCCCGCTCCGAATGTTAAAATCACAGTTCAAAAATGGGATCGTGGGATTTTGATCTTTCAGGACTTCGATCGTCGTGTTGTAATCGATCGCGATCTCGATGATCGTCTCACCTTCCTCAACGGTGTGACATCCAAACTCGGTATTCGGTGGGAACGCCCCGCTTAACCGTTGAAAGCCTAAAGTGGCATTGATCGCTTGCGTAGCCTCAAACCCAATCGGAGTTGGGGTTAAGGTCTGGCGCGGGATCAACACGACTTGACCCACATTCAGGCTATTCAGATCCGAGATGTTCGGATTGATCGCCGCCACAGCCGACACCACATCCAAGGTAAAATAGCCGTATTGCACCAAGATGTCGTACAAGGTTTCGTTTGCTTGAACTCGATGCTCAAATGGCCCTTGCGTCGGAGTCAGCGTCAGAGTTTCCGTTGGTGGCATTGGACTCCCAGATGGTGTAGGACTTACCAGTAAGGCCACTTCTTCTGCGGTCGGAGAGAGCGACGGTGATAGACTCGGAGTCGGGGTTGCGCTTTCATCGATATTCGGCAAGGGGTCAACCGTTTCTAAGATACCTTCCGCGGTCGGCGTTGGCAGATTTACGTTAAAATTACACGCGCTGATCGTCATGATCAAACACAGCGCCAAAATGATCGCTTTCATGGTGTCCCTCCCCGCCCTTCCCATGTCAGGGTCTGTAACGGTGTTGTGTAATATAAAGTGGTCGGATCGCTTAGGTCGATAACGCTCACCGTCCATTGGTACTCGTAGCGTACTGCGCTTTCACCTTGCCATTCGATCGGCATCAAGAAAAACAGATCCATGGTTTCTCCACTAAAGACCTGATTATCGTTGACTCGTGTCACGGTGACTAGGTAAGTTTGATTAGGCCCTAAAGTCCCCGTGGTGATCCAACGCAACGTGACAATCTCATCACGACGAAAATACGCCTGATTGCTAGGGCTAATCGCGCTAGGCGCGTTAAAAGTGGCGGTCGCGGTGGGGGTCGCAGTCTCACTACCAGAGGGAGTCGGTGATAAGGTAATCGTGGGAGTCGGCGCGGGGACACGGATCTGTTGACCTTGCCCTAAAAGCACAATGCAATCCGGCCCGCCGAAACGTAACCCAAATTCACAACGGGCAAAATTAACCTCTGGATTCAGTTGTCGCAAAATATCAAAATTGGTGTTGTATAACACGCTAATTGAAATGGCGTTTTCATCGGGCGATACGACATGGTACATCACCCCTGGTAATAATGTTGGAGTCGGGCGGAAAAAGGGATCGGCGATCAACGTTAGGTTGATATTTGCGGGATCATCTACATTCATCACATCTAACGCGATCAATGCTTCATCTCCCGATGCGGTGACAAAAGCGACGGGTTCTTCAGTGACATTGGGATCAAGCGTTGGAGTCGGCCACGGAATCTCAAGCGTTTCGCCGGCCCGGATGTCTGTTTCACTATTCAAGTTATTGAGGCGGATCACCTCTTGGATCACATCTAAATCACGATGACCACACCGGATCACGAGGTTATACAGGCCATCCCCTGCCTGAACGGTCTGATAACAGGGAGACGGGGTAAACGTTGGGGTGATCGTTGGCGAAGCAGAAGGGGTCGCACTAGGGAAAAGCGTAGGTGGGCCCTGAGTGACCGTGGGCGCGGCAATCGTAGGGCGCGGCGTGTTGGTCACAAACGCGAATGCTTGCGTTTGCGTTTGTGCCATCACCGGTAAGGAGGCGATGTTCAAATTCGGCGCAAGCATCAACACCACACCGATCACCATGATCACCACCAACACCACCGAGATCCCCGCAAGATAGGTTTGCGCTTTACGGCGTAATCCGTCCTCATGCAGATCGGTTTCACCATAGCGATAATCATAGGGGGATGTGCTTTCACCGCCACGCTCACCTTGTGAGATTGCGCTCACCTGATTGAGAGAAGTCCCACAAGTGATACAAACCGCCGCGTTACGGTGGTTAGGGGTGTCGCAAATCGGGCAGATTTTGAAGGATTCAGACAATCCGAATGTCCTTTTAACTTCATCAATTAAGGCCTGATTATACGCACGCTTAAAAGCGGGTGGAAGGACGAAACCTCCGTTAGAATTTTCCTACCGAAAAACGTAACAAATATGACGACTTGGCTTGATGTTTGGGACGATACTGACCAAGAGACCGAAGCAAGATCGGAGCGTAAGACATGAAACCACCTCACCTAATTTCTGAAAGCAGCCAAAATCACCTTGTGTTACCAACACCCTCTCATTATCAAAAAAATACGCTTCATTGTCGTCATCATTGTTGTCGGTTGCTACAATCAACAGATGACTTGGGACTTAGCACACAGGCAGAGGAAAGACACCGTGACGATTATCACTATTCGCAAAGTGGACTCTAAAGCAGATTTTAAGGCATTTTTTGAATTTCCATGGCAGATTTATCAGACTGATCCAAATTGGACTCCTCCCCTGTTATCGATGCGCCATGAATTGCTAGACAAAGCTAAAAATCCGGCGTGGGAGTACATGGAAGGGGATTATTTCACTGCATGGCGTGGGGATCAGCTTGTCGGTACGATTGCGGCCTTCGTGAATCATCGGCATAACGAATTTCATGGGGAACAAGTGGCTTGGTTTGGGGCCTTTGAGTGCTTCAATGATGTAGAGGTAGCTCAACAGCTTTTTATGGCAGCGGAAACATGGGCTAAAACGCGGGGATACACGCGCTTACGCGGACCACAAACCTTTACTACCCATGAGGATGTCGGTCTATTAGTAGACGGCTTTGCCCCACCAGTGTTATTGATGCCCTATCACGCGGCCTATTACGCTGATTTGATCTTACAAGCGGGTTTTCAGCCCACCGTGGAGATCTACAGCTATTATTACGATTGGGTCATGGCCGCTGAACGGAACTTATTTGAACGCTTTGAAAAGTTGACCGCACGCACCATCAGTCGCACCCAAGCAATGATCCGTCCGATCAATCGCAAAAACTTACGGGGCGATTTTGCGGCCTTTAAAGAGATCTATAACAAGGCGTGGGTCGATAATTGGGGCTTTGTCCCCATGACCGAAAAAGAGTTAGACGCGCTAATTGAAGGCTTATCGCTGATCTTTGACCCAGATCTCGCTTGTTTTGTAACCGTGAATGAGGAAATTGTAGGCTTTTTGATCGTTGTGCCGGATTTTAATCAGGTTTTACATCACGCTTATCCACGCCCCGGAGAACCGGAACTCATCACCCTGATTAAAGCGTTGTGGCATTGGAAGATCCGCCCCAAAATCACCGGATCGCGTACTCCGTTAATGGGAGTCCTCAAAGAGTATCGCAATAAGGGGCTTGATCTGATGATGTACAACCATGTGATGAAAAACCTGAAACGCAAGGGGTATCAGTGGGTCGATTGTGGTTGGATCTTAGACAGCAATCAGGCGATGCGAGGGGTGATGGACGGGATCGGCATGAAGATCCATCGCACCTATCGCCTGTATGAGAAATCTCTTTAGCTAAGGTTGTTGATCAACCTCATCGATCACCGCGTTGACTGCTTCTTCAGCCGTTTGACTGCCATTCAGCACAGCGGCTAAAGCGGTCTGCATGGCACGGATCAACCGGCCGCCGTTGACTTCCGTAATCGGTAGAAGCGCATGTGTCAGCAATTGATCCATGAGATCGGTTTCGATGCCTTCTACTGACCAAGCGCGCAAAGCATCGCGTTGAGAAGGCAACAAGGTTAAGTGTTGGGCCATCTGGCGTTGTCGTTCTTCATCCATCATCCAATTGATGAACCGTGCGCTAAGGTCTTGTTGTTCGAGATCAGAGGCTATGATTACCCAAACCCAGCCATTCATCACCGTTAAAGGATCACCACTTACAGTTGGGATCGGTGCTAAAGTGAATTGAATTTCATCCTGCTGATAAGCATTGAAACTACTTACATTGATTACAGCGGCATCTACTGCCTGATCCCAAAACCGCGCCCGATAATCTAACGCACTGGTATAGGTGAAGATCTCGGAAGTGATTAAGTTCTCTTGTTGAGCCTGTTCATAAAAGGTTAAAACGGTTTGCAACGCGATCGGGTTAAGGATCATTGCGCCTTCGGCCGGCGGGGTACCTCCGGCCGAAAAATATTGCAGTAGTAAGACATCGGGCCGGGTTCCGGGAAAGACTAAAGTGATCTCACGTTCGATCAAGGTGTTTAGCGTCCACCGCGTCGGCATATTGTTTTCCGGACGATAGATCATCGCGCTCACATCTAACAGATAAGGCAAACCGTAGAGTTGCTGCTCAATTTGTCCCATTTGCAAAGCGATCGGGTAAAGATTACCCAAAACACTAGAGGAGATCCGTCCTTCCAACGGTTGAATTAAGTTACCCTGTTCAGCCGCGATCAGATCTTCAACGCGCATCAAAGTCACATCCGGTAAAGCACCGGGGGCGACGACGCTGGCCGTCCGTAATGTCCCCATAATCCCACCGATGTCTTGAGAGCGCTTGCGTCGAATTTCGATAGTGATATTGGTTTGTGTCGCCAAAAAAGCATCGATCTGATCATTCCATTGATCTTCGGCTTCTGGTTGATCCACCGGCAAGAGCGCATCTGGAATCCAGACACGTAAGGTACGCGGTGTATTTGCATTTTCTGCGGTGACGATGGGTGCAGGGGTCGAAACATCATTAGAGACTGCGGTCAACGTCACGGTAGAGGATGGGGTCTGGGTTGAAAGAGGTGGGATGCTGCTACATCCGAACAATAGCAGCATCCCACAGATCACAGACAGCCTTATTTGTCGCATTAAGTTCCTTTGCGGATAAGTTCGACCACATCTTGGACGGTGTTGGCAAAGAGAAGATTTTCCCAGTAGATCGGAAGGATATAATTGCTCTGTCGGAATGGGGCAAGCATGGTCTCCCAATATTCGCCATAACACACTAAGGGACGTGGAGGGATCTCACGCACACGCATCAATTCCCAAACCATCGTCAACTCGTTCAAAGTCCCTACCCCGCCAGGCATCACCACATAGCCATCGGCGCGCAAGGTTAAATGGATCACCCGTTCGCGCAAGGTATCATACGGTACGATCCGCTCTACCCATTGATTCGGTTTAACGCGACGCATCGCCTCAACCGGGGCCGCAGTCACACCGATCACAGGTGCATTGGCTTCGGCTGCGCCTTTGCTGGCAGCCTCCATCACCCCCTTATAGCCCCCCGTCATGATACTAAAACCCGCTTTACCTAATTGCAGCGCGATCTCATAGGTGGTTAGATAATCAGGTTCATTCGGTTGAACAAAAGAACTTCCAAATATTGCAATTGTAGGCACGTTGTAATCTCCAAAGATTTAGTTAGGTAACATTCTACCCAGTTTTCGACCCCCTACTAGGTGCATGTGTAGATGATACACTTCTTGACCACCATCCGCTCCACAATTGACGATCAAGCGATAACCGCTTTCGGCAATCCCCTGCTCTGTTGCGATCTGCTTAGCTACCACAAACATCCGCCCCAAAATGGCTTCATCCTCTGGGAAGACATCGTTTACAGTCGCAATTTCTTTGTTAGGTACGATCAATATATGGGTAGGGGCTTGTGGATGGATGTCCCGAAACGCCGTTACCCAGTCATCTTGATAAACAATATCAGCGGGAATCTCTTTGGCAATAATCTTCGA
The DNA here is from genome assembly GCA_025454525.1 of Anaerolineae bacterium. Classification (GTDB taxonomy): domain Bacteria; phylum Chloroflexota; class Anaerolineae; order Aggregatilineales; family Phototrophicaceae; genus JALOOG01. The sequence goes on from JALOOG010000012.1 coordinate 86,277, forward strand.
GAAAATCGTGGTCATGTTTTGGTTTGCTCCTAGCGTTGGATCCACCTAGATACGCTTGAATTGGCTATTTTGGTAACACATGGTTATAATTATACCCTTAAGTTTTCAAAAAGACACTTAAGTTTAGGAAGTTGCAGATGAGTGTAAACGAACATCGCGAAAAAGCTGGACATGGGCCGATTCAAGTTGCGATCGTCACCGTGAGCGATACCCGTACCCCAGAAACAGACGCAAATCGACGGTATATTGAGGCGCGTTTGGTAGAGTTAGGACACGAGATCGCCGCGTATCGCTTGATCAAAGATGAACCGGATCAAGTGGAGGCGGTTTTAAATGAACTGGTTGCACTTCAGGGCGTTCAGATTATTCTGTTTAATGGTGGAACGGGGATCGCTCCGCGTGATACCACTTATGATGTGATTAGCCGGAAGTTAGATAAAACGCTCCCGGGTTTTGGGGAATTGTTTCGCATGTTGAGCTATCAGGAAGTGGGTGCGGCTGCGATGTTAAGTCGGGCTACGGGTGGGGTTTATCAGAATGTGGTGGTGTTTTCTACTCCCGGTAGTCCGAACGCGGTACAGGTTGCCTTAGAAAAATTGATTCTGCCAGAGATCAATCATCTTGCATGGGAAGTGGTGCGTAAATTTTAAACGCCCAACACAAGTTTCTGATACAATGATCACACAAGTAACCTCAGAAAAGTTTCTTGCATCCGACTCCACCCTACACCCTAGCCCTCACCCATACCTGAGTAGGGAACTAGCGTGCGTGGTATGGGCTGATCCGTCTCCATGGGTGGGATATTTTTCTGTGATTACTCAGACAAAGGATAACTTATGACCTCAAGAGATCCGAATCGGCGTTCAAAAGCCAAAATTGAAGACGTTGGCGGACGGAGACGAGAGCAGATTATCGAAGACCCGTCTCGCGCCCGCGCTCATACCTTAAATCGCGTGGGTCAATTGGTCTATTTGCTTAATGGGATCTTGATCGGACTGATCGCGATTCGGGTGGTGTTAAAAGTCGTTGCGGCCAACCCGACACAACCCTTTGCACGTTTTGTTTATGGGTTTACGCAACCTTTTACCGCGATCTTTGAAGGTTTGGTACAAAATCCAACTTTTGGGAATGGAACTCCGCTGAATGTGCTTGAGTTCACCTCGCTGTTTTCGATCGTGGTGTATCTGTTTGTGGCGTGGATCATCGTGCGGTTGATCAAGATCGTATTTGCGTCGTCACGTCCAAAACGGATCCACACTTATGAAGAATGACCCTTTGAACCGATGAAAAATCGGGTTATAATCATCTTATTCAACCGATTGGAGAGGTGCTAGAGTGGTTGAATAGGCTCGTCTCGAAAACGAGTATAGCCCCAAAAGGGCTATCGAGGGTTCGAATCCCTCCCTCTCCGCACCATAAAAAATCGGTGGGAAGATAACCCACCGATTTTCGTTTATCTAGTCAAGACCGATTAACCTTGCAATTCTTCGATCGTATCTTCAAGCTCACTTGGTAAACGATCGAATGCAATCCCTTCACCAGAGAATAACGCCCAACCACGCCCATCTAAAGCCAAAGTCACACGGAAAAATTCAACACTATCACCGTTTTGTTCGCGAAGTTCTTCGATAAACGCTTCAGGAATATCACCGTTCCAATTGGCCGCATTGAACCCTTTCAACACAACCCAAGTGTCTTCATCAGCGCCAAAAATCACTTCTTTGATGATGTCTTCTTCTTCGCTGGCAGCTTCTAACACATCTTCAAGATCACCCGAAATGCCGTCCGCCCAGAATTTGTTATCATCGTACAAGATCACGACCCCACCATCAGGCGCAAAAGCGACCCCGTGGATCGTTTCATCATCGTCGATCAACTCTTCTAATTGATCTTCCACATCACGCGAGAGATCATCCCAGAACATGCCGTTTTCAGCCGAGATCAACCAACCCCCTTCGGGAGCAAAGGCCACAAAGAAAATTTCTTCACGTTCTTCATTGATTTCACGCAGCTGATCGTTAAAAGCACGCGGGACATCGTTGGTCGTGTAGCCATTGCCTCCATGAAGCACTGCCCAACCTTCATCTTCATTAAAGGCGATTTGTTTGATGGTTACTTCCTCTTGAGCCGGTTTACGTTGAGCAGTTGTCGCAGAAACCAACAGGAAAGTGGTTAACGCCACAAAAAGCACACGGAGAATCATTTGACGCTTGCTGTTCATAGACATCTCGCTCCTTTGAAAGATTTCTCATACCATACTAATCGTAACACAGGTTTGTCCGATCGTTGCATCAGAATTGATTAAAATTCTCAATACATCCCTATGGTTCTTGATTCTTCATGGCATAGAGTTTAGCCAGATAAGCGCTATCGATAAACTGATTTTTAACGCGAAAGGGGTGAATCGCGCAAGCTTACGCAGTATAACTATTTGATGAGATTTGAGATTTAAAGGGACGGTGACGCACCACCCCTTTAAACTCCGTTGATTTCGTTATTCGACTGTGCCACCCTTCATGATCGGGGCGCAACATAAAACCAATTGTTTTGCGGCCCGCACTTCATCCAAGCGTTTTACCGGCATGGTGTGCGGTGCAGAGGTCAACAAAGACGGATTTTCCTTAGCTTCACGGGCGATCTGTTTCATCGCATCGATAAATTCATCTAAGGTCTCTTTCGTCTCGGTTTCGGTGGGTTCGATCAACAACGCTTCCGGTACAATCAGCGGGAAGTAGTTGGTAGGCGGATGGATACCGTAATCCATCAAACGCTTAGAGATGTCCAGAGCATGGATACTTTCTGCACCGTCAAGATGTGCTTCGATCACAAATTCATGACCACAAGCGCGGTTATACGGGATCTTGTAGGTGTCTTTGAGTTGTGAGCGCACATAATTCGCGTTTAATACGGCATGTTTAGAGACCTCAAACAAGCCTTCCCCACCATAAGCCCGAATATAGGCATAAGCACGGGTGTGCATCCCGAAATTGCCATGGAAGGCCTTTAACCGCCCGATCGTTTTCTCCGGTTTAACAAACCCGTATAACGGATATTCATCCTCATGATCGGCCGGTTCGACAATATCGACCCACGGCATCGGTAAAAACGGTTTCAACTTTGAATTTACACCCACCGCCCCACACCCCGGCCCACCGCCCCCATGCGGCGTTGAGAAGGTCTTATGGAGGTTGTAGTGCATCACATCAAAGCCCAATTCACCAGGTTTGACGATGCCCATCAACGCATTCATATTCGCGCCGTCCATGTACATCAAACCGCCCGCTTGATGTACCATATCGATGATCTTGAGGATGCCACGTTCAAACAAGCCTAACGTGCTGGGGACGGTGATCATCATGCCTGCGATGTGTTCGCGTTCAGGGCCTTCACAAACCGCCCGCAACGCCTCTAAATCGACATCACCATTGTGATCTGACGGCAATTCGATCACGGTCATACCGGCCATCGTCACCGTAGCGGGATTCGTGCCGTGTGCGCTGTTGGGGACAAGGATCTTAGTGCGGCTTACATCACCCCGATCTAGGTGATATTTGCGGATCATCAAGATCCCCGCAAATTCACCATGCGCTCCGGCCGCGGGATGCAAACTCACCGCATCAAACCCGCTGACTTCGGCCAACCAATTTTGCAAGGTATACATGACATGGAGCGCACCTTGAATGCTATCTTCATCATTCATCGGATGCAGGCCCGCAAATCCAGTATAACGTGCTACATCTTCATTGATCTTCGGGTTGTACTTCATGGTACAAGACCCTAAGGGGTAAAAACCCTTATCGATCGCGTAGTTGAGTTGGCTCAACTTGACAAAATGCCGCACGACCTGAAGCTCACCCACTTCGGGTAAGCCTAACTCATCCCGAATCAGATCCGCGGGAAGTTCACTTTCAGGCACATCACATACCGGAAGATTCACCCCGATCCGGCCGGGAGAACTGATCTCATAGATTAAAGGTTCGTTATACTTCATGACAGCGCGCCCAACTTCTGAACTAAGGTATCAATCTCTGCCTTGGTATTCATTTCTGTGACACACAGTAGCATGTGATCTTGTAAGTGCGGGTAATCATTGCCTAGATCATAACCACCGATGATCCCATCCGCGATCAACGAGTCGTTGATTGACTGCACCGAACGCGGGCATTTCACCACAAACTCATTAAAGAAGGGCAGTGAGCGATCCACTTGGAAACCAGGCAATTGATCAATCTGATGAGCGGCGTAATGTGCCTTGTGATAGCACAATTCGGCCACTTTGCGTAAGCCATTTTTGCCCATCAGTGACATATACACCGCTGCGGCCAAAGCCATTAAGCCTTGATTGGTGCAGATGTTACTAGAGGCTTTTTCACGCCGAATATCTTGTTCACGCGGACGCAAGGTCATCACAAAGGCGCGTTTGCCGTCCATGTCCACCGTTTCCCCGACGATCCGGCCGGCGATTTTGCGGACATATTCGTTCCGAATGGCAAAATAACCCAAGTAAGGCCCGCCAAATTGCAAACCGACCCCCATGGGTTGACCTTCACCGACCACCATATCCGCGCCTAAATCACCCGGGCTTTTAAACAACGCTAAAGCCATCGGGTTGGCCACAATCACCAGCAACGCGCCCACCGCATGGACTTTTTGCGCGAGGATCTTCAGATCTTCAATTTGTCCAAAAAAGTTCGGATAAGCAACCGCCAACATCGCGGTATTTTCATCCAATAACGCGATCAGATCTTGGATCTTAGCTTGTCCGGTTTCATCCCCAAAGATGCTGAGATCACGCCCCTGATGATAGGTTCGTACTACCTCGCGATATTGTGGATGAATGCCGGGACTTAGGATGATCTTATTGCGTTTGTAACGGGTGACTTCCATCGCCACCGTAACAGCTTCTGCGAGACTGGTCGCACCGTCATAATGACTGGCATTCGCAGCATCCATTCCGGTTAACGCGCACATCATACTCTGATATTCATAAGTCGCTTGGAGCGTGCCTTGACTCATCTCAGGTTGATAGGGGGTGTAAGCGGTATAAAATTCACCACGCATCAAAATATGATTCACCACCGACGGGACAAAGTGATGATACGCCCCTGCTCCACGGAATAAGGCAAAATCACCCGCATGTTCATTCGACTCCGCCAAAGCTTGCATCTCCGCAGCAATTTCCATCTCGCTAAGCGCCGCGGGGATCGCTAATTTCGGGAAGCGGTGACTGGCCGGCACAGCGTCAAAGAGATCTTCGATCGTTGTGACCCCGATCGCCGCTAACATTTGTTGACGTTCAATATCTGTATGTGGAATATAACTCATAACTTCACTCGACTACTCAACTCCACTGGACAACTTTTCACCGATTACCGATTCTGACAATACTCCTCATAGGCGCTTGCATCTAACAGATCCGCAAAATCGCCCGCACCCTCAATTTTGAATTTCACCAACCAACCTTCACCATAAGGATCAGAGTTCACCAATTCCGAATTGCTGGAAAGCTCATCGTTGACTGCAAAGACTATCCCGCTCACTTGGGCGTAAACATCCGAGACGGCCTTTACCGATTCGACTGACCCAAAGGAATCGCCCTTAGAGAATTTTTGGCCCACACTCGGTAGATCCACATACACGATGTCATTCAGCGCATCTTGGGCGTAATCGCTGATCCCCATGGTCACAATGTCACCTTCGACACGCACCCATTCATCGCTTCTGGCATACTTTAGATCGGAAGGGAATTTCAACTTGGCCATGATTAGTGTTCCTTTCTTAAGAAAGTATTGTGAAAACAAAAAGACGCGCAGCGCTGCGCGTCCTGTCGGTAGCTACCTTCAGAGCGATGCGGCGCGTAAATCCTTTTACCTGAGAGATTCATCTCTATCTCGCGTTGATAGAGGATTTGCCCCTTCGGCGGTTTGCATTATAACGCAAACGCTCTCTTTACGTGCCGTTTGATGATCGTCACTGATTGTAATGACTGGTGCAAAAAATCGCAACCGTCTTTTGATTAGTTGGAGGGTTCAGATTCCACTTCAACAGGCAACCAATCAAATAATTTTTTCCGGGCCTCGTGCGTGATCAACAAATTGAAACAGAAATGACCGGTAGCATCAGCAACGATCGTCGGGCGTACCACCAAGGTTTGATCTTCACGCAATCCCAAGGCTAAATAAGCTTGGCCCGTTCCTACTTGGCGCGTCGTTTGAAGCGCACCCACCGGATGCAAACGCCCCAAAACACGCGCCACATCCGAAAAACGCGGGCGCAAAGCCACTTCAAGCGGGCCATAACTTACCGAGATCGCGATGTAACTCCCCTCACGGCGTAATGAGAGCATCGGATTGTGTTCGGAGTCTTGTGAGGCAGAAACGGTGAGGACTCCCACTTCCTCATTAACCACCACTTGATCGAGTGTGAAAAAATTACGCATAAAAACACTCCAATTCAAAAAATCGATAGCGGGTGGAGTATAACATAAGTTTAAACAATAGTAATTATTGAAAATCGCCGGAGACAGGGCAATCTATCTATCAGCGTCAATGATCATCCCGCGCTAAAGGCGGCGGCAATAAGTCCTCATAAAGATTTTGCGAAAACCAGGCGTATACTGGGCATCCAAAACCCGCTCGATGCTCTTCAAAAGGCCAAACGAGCTTTTGAATAAGCAATTAGCGGTCGCTAGGTCTTTCAGTTGTTTCCAAAAACGCTCGATCATGTTCAAGCGGAACAATATGGCTGCAACCAAAATACCTCTAAACGGTGTTCAAACAGGCTAAGTGCCGCTGTCACCATAGTAGGTATAGGAAAGTTTCTTGCGTCCAACCTCACTCTAGCCCTCACCCATGTATGGTTCAGGAGGACATGTTTGGAAACAGGGGGTTGAAAAAAGAGGGGTTCACCGTTCAAACTGAAAATCAACCAAAACCCATCGTGAGGAACGATGAACCCTACCCTACTACCCGTTTGAGCAGTGCTTGTCAGCCCATTTGCCCAGTTTAAACCGTTGGCAACAGGCGAATGTAGCCTTGTTTAGCTAGTGGGTGATGCAAGCGGAAAGTTGTCAACAAAGGGCGATTGCACGGGCGGTTAGTGAGGGAGAACGAGTGGAAAGCACAGCACAACGCTTTCGGCGGTGGTTAGCCAATAAGAGCGTCGATCGGCGGGTGTTTTTCACCGAGTGGTGAAAGGAGATCCCCTTGTTGGTGGATGAAACCAAGATCCATGACCTGATGGGAGTGACAAGGGTGGGGATGGTGGGCCTATCGAGCTAATCGCAAAGCGCACTACTCGCTGGAGGGGCAAGAGGATCTAATTGAAAGCTGATTGCAGGCTATTAAAGCGGGTCTGAGCAATGAAGTTTCGGTTTTGGTCTTGGCAGATCATGGAATTGGCTGTTCACCAAATTTATGTCGGGTGGTAGAGCGTTTAGGATGACATG
>JALOOG010000197.1 GCA_025454525.1 Anaerolineae bacterium
GTGTTCCATGTGCCGTTAAAGGTCTCAATTCGATACGACTCCGCGCCATTGACCGCCGTCCAACTGAGATCAATCTCCGTTTGACCGTTCGGAGTCGCGGTGAGATCGCTAATCGCGGCCGGCGCACAAATGGCGGTGTTGACACTGGCCGGAGCGCTCAGGGTGGTCGTTTGGCTGTTAATGGCGCTGATACGATAGCTGTATTGGGTGCCACAAGCCCGATCGGTGTGCTGATAAGCGGTGGTGGTGGTGTTATCTAACAACAACGTCCAATCTCCACCATTTACCTGTACCTCTAGATCATAAACATCCGCATAAGTTGCACCCCAAGCGAGATCAACTTGCGATGCACCATTCAAGATCGCTGAAAGTGTCACATCAGCCGGATTACAAACATGAGTCGTGGCGGTCGCTTGAGGCGATGTGGCTGGATTCGACTCCGGTTGAAAGGTGACACCGTTCAAGGTGCGTGGAATCCCGACCGTTGTCACCGCATAGGTGTAAGATGTGCTACAAGTGGCGGTGATATGTTGGAAAGAGAGATCGCTTGTGCTACCGATGCGCGTCCAAGTGCTGCCAGTTTGTTGGTAAAGATTATAACTAACGGTATCGGCTGCGGCCGTCCAAGCGAGATCAATTTGTGTCTGACTCATCGTTTGTGCGTTTAACGTGATCGTGCTGGTGCTAGGCGCGCAATATTGCGATTGATTCGGCGGATTAACGCTGCCTGTACCGGAACGATTGGTTAATGCCCATACCATAGTTTGAGGGGTGGTGAGGTTGATCGCCACGACATTACGATGCCGCCCGGGTAAAAATTCGGTGGGTTGACCCCGATCTTGTGGCGCAGGGTTAAAACGATTCGATGTCCCGATCGGCACGGTCACACTGACACTATTGTTGTTGTTATACCCAAAGTAGAGCGTATACGTGCCGTCCGCACGATATAACACACATTCAAACACCGGACTTACCGAAGGTGTGGTTTGTGCTTGCGTTAACATGCTGGAAAACAGCAAGATGATCAAGATAATCAGAGAGAATGATAAGCGACGTTTGTACATGATCTAGCCTCGATCTAGCAGATTACAATGTTGACAATCAATGTCATAAACAGAAGGTTACAGATCTGTAATGTACGATAATATGGTCACAAGAATCAAACATTTTTTACGTATTCGACAGACTTCTAACTGAAATTAAACCTATCTTAGGGACAAAAAAACCCCGCCTAAGGCGGGGTCAGTTGGAAAATAGAGATAACAACGCGCTAACTAAATTTTTCCATTAGCGTCTTGAGCGCTTCCGCAGAAGGACGCAATTTCGACTCTGGCAATTGCGCTAAGGGGGTATCGGTGAGGCGCAAGGTATCGTTGAGCGTCATACGCGGTTCTTCGTAATAGATCAAACCGGTCAAGAAGATGTTATCGCGATGTGAACTCTCTAGCACTTCGATCGCTTGTTGACGGTTACGCGGGTCATGATCACGATCCAATTTCTTCAATTTGACCTTGGCCCCATTGTGCATATCGACTTCGATCAGGCCTTCATAATCGTTCTGTAGGGTGATCTCATCTTTACCTTCGACATAATCCGGCGCAAAATAGAAGATCTCATGCAGCGGGATCTCGTGTTCTTTGCCATAGCCGTAACTTTTGTTGGATTTATCGTCGTTATTGAAGGTGACGCAAGGACTGATGATGTCGATCACCGCCGTGCCACGATGACTGATCGCCGCTTTCATCAACGCTTGCACTTGTTTTGCATCGCCAGAGAATGATCGCGCCACAAACGTACATCCCCCGATGATCGCCTCTAAAGCCAGATCGATCGCGGGCAGTTCGTTGCGACCGTAGTATTTTAACTCTTGGCCTTCATCGGCGGTGGCAGAGAATTGGCCTTTGGTCAAGCCATACACACCGTTATTCTCGATGATATAGACCATCGGCACATTCCGGCGGATCAGGTGCTTGTATTGCCCTAAGCCGATGCTGCCCGTGTCACCGTCACCGCTCACCGCAACTGTGGTCAAGTCGTGATTGGCTAAGGTCGCCCCGGTCACTACTGACGGCATCCGGCCATGAACGGTATTGAAGCCATGCGAACGCCCCAAGAAATAGGCGGGAGTCTTGCTAGAGCAGCCGATCCCACTCATCTTGATCACTTTGCTCTGATCAAGCCCTAGCTCAAACGCCATACTGGTAATCTGATTCGAGATCGAGTCATGGCCGCAACCCGGACATAGGGTACTAGGACGGCCTTTGTAATCTTCACGGGTGAGTCCGAGTGTATTGGTTTTAATTCTAGAAGTGGTCATAAAACGTTTCCTCTCTACGATTTGATTGACCCATTACTGAAAAATTTGACCTAACGGTAAGGTAAAACCGGGTAAGAGATCGCCCCCGGTGAGCGTGTCGTTCAGGGTTAAAATCTGTTCTTCCGTTGTGCCGATGTACACTTCGATCATGTGCTTCTCTGGGAACACCAACCAAACAATGCTGGTGCCAAAGGCGATGTATTTTTCCGCCTTGCGCCGCAATTCACGGTACGAATCCGACGGCGATTTCACCTCTGCCAGATCCGGCGGCACAGGCATCACCCCTTCCAACGTTTCGGGAATCCGAGTTTTTGCGATGTAACCGACATCAGGCATATAAGCATCGGTGGGAGACATGAGATAGGTGCCGTCCGCCCCTGTGACTTCGCCGATCGGATGCTCATCCAAGTAGTTCCCGATGAACCGCCCGATCCGTAGCGCAATTTTGGAAGGGGTAAAACTGGCCATCTTCTCATGCACCTCCCCATCGATCAATTCAAACAAACGATCTTGCCCGTGTGACCAGGCTAAAAACTGCTCAACGGTTTGTCGAGTCGTTGATAGTGTCATGATGAACACCCTCCAACATCCGAGGCGGAAGTTTGCACCCCCGCCCATAAACAGGGTTTATTTTCCGGCACGGTGGCCGATGATCGATGCGTAGACCCATTCAGGAGTCATCGGCAAGCTATCACCTAAAGGCATCGATTTTACATGCGCCCGGCTATCGGTGTATTCAATGCCCAAAAGTTGATTGAGTTGACCGTCGAAATTGTTCTCGATCACATAAACTTGATCGTGATTCCGCACAAAGTCAAACACCGATTGCGCTAATGGCAAAGCACGCACTCGCATATAATCGGTTTCGATCCCATCGCGTTCACGCAACCAATCCCGCGCTTCACGGATCGCATCGTGATTCGATCCAAACGACAAGATCCCTACCTTTGCACCCGGTTTGAGGTCGGTTTCCGGTTGTGGCAAGGTGGTACGGGCATATTCAAACTTGCGATGCAAACGTTGCATGTTGCGAACCCAGTCATCACCACGTTCGCTATAGACGGCCATCTCATTATGCCCCGTGCCACGCGCAAACCAGGCCGAACGTGCGTGATCGGTGCCGGGAAGCGTGCGATACGGGATACCATCCCCGTCTACATCCAGATAGCGGCCCCAGTTGCCTTTTTCTTGGATAAACGACTCCAATTCTTCGGCATTTAACACCTTGCCACGATTCATCGGTTGATCAGGATAAGCGAACGGTTGAGCCATCCAATTGTTCATCCCGATGTCCAGATCGCTTAGGACAAACACGGGAGTTTGATAGTGTTCGGAGATGTCAAAGGCTCTCCAACCAAACTCAAAGCATTCTTCCACACTTCCCGGCAATAACACCAGTTGACGGCTATCTCCATGCCCCAAGAAATGGGTGAACAGAATATCGCCTTGACTGGTGCGTGTGGGCAGGCCGGTGCTGGGACCCATGCGCGTTACATCCCAGATCACACACGGGATCTCCGCGTAATACGCCAAACCCGTGAACTCCGCCATGAGGCTGATCCCCGGGCCAGAGGTGGCCGTCATCGAACGCGCCCCGGCCCATCCCGCGCCGATGATCATGCCGATCGCGGCGATCTCATCTTCGGCCTGCACGATCGCCACGGTATCCCCGCCGTGATCAGGGTCTTTACGGATGTGTTTGTGATCCATGATCGAATCGACCAGACTGGTAGACGGGGTGATCGGATACCATGCGACTACCGTCACACCGCCGAATAACGCGCCTAAGGCAGACGCTTCGTTACCCGTGATCACGATCTTGCCCGCGGTGGCATTCATCGGCGCAAAACGATAGGGATGACGACGAGTATGATTTTCGGCCGTCCACTTATAAGCGTTCTGGACGATCGTGAAGTTCATTTTGGCGGGTTTTTCTTTGCCATTGAAGTTATCCAACAGCGCGTCATAGATCGTTTCTAACGGGATGTCGAATAATTGCGCGACCGCTCCCACATAAACCATATTGCCTACACGGTCTTTAAACGCCTTATCGATCTCCGAATTTTTCACGATCTCATCCACCGGAATTTCGTAGTAGATAATGTCCGTGCGGGATTGTCCCCACTTCCATTCGCGGGGGATGATGCAGATTCCGCCCACAGGCAAGTTTTTAATGTCTTCGGCCGCGGTGTCCTGATTCATCACCACCGCGATCTCGGTGATCGCTTTGCGGGCGGTGTATCCGTCTTTACTGGCGCGGATCGTGTACCATGTGGGTAAGCCTTTGATGTTTGACGGGAACAAGTTTTTCCCGTTGACTGGAATCCCCATTTTAAACAAGGACATCACCAAGACATTATTTGAAGTTTGGCTACCAGAGCCGTTTTTAGTGGCCACCGTAAAGGCGAAGTCGTTGATGATCGGTTCACCGTTAAACGGTTGCAAGTTGGTTTGATCAGCAAGATTTACAGCGCTCATGCGCGTAATGCTCCTTAATATTGGACGTTAAAGGGGACTCTATTTATCTTATTTTAAGGAAAATCATATCATGAGCGGGGGCGGTTTGTCTATGAACTTTGAGCCACAGAGCCAATCTCAAAAAAGTAGCCCACTCATGGAGCATCTTACGCGGGCCAGTTCCCTCCCCATGGTTGGGTGAGGTTGCAATTTAAGCTCACAAAGGCTTAAAAACACGTTTTAACAGCTCACAATAGTTCTTTCTCAAATACCCCACCGATGGAGACATATCACACCATGCCACGCGGGCCGATTCCCTGCCCCATGTATGGGGAAAGGCTAGGGATGGGGTGGTGATTTCAGCTCACAAAGGATCAAGAATATACTTTAATAGTTCACAATCGTTCTTTCTCTATGTTCTTTCTCTATGTTCTTCCTCTGTGTTCTCTGTGATTCAAAGCTTCTAAGGGAAACTTTCCTGATATCACACAATAGCAACGGTGAGGATTTGATAAAGCTTTACAATGTGTTTCGCCTGTTTAAATCAACATCCACAAGAGGAGATCGTAGGGCAAAAAAACTGCCTTACGACCTTCCTTACTTTGATCTTTAAAACAGGACTCTCATGTCAAGCATCGTTAGAGACGTTGAGAGGAGGTGAGATAGCTTATTCATCCGTCGGATCTTCATCTGGATCTTCATCCGAATCGATCGCTTCTGTTTCGACCGTTTCACTTAAGGCGATGTCCACCATATCGATCTCATTCGTTACGGTGATCATGCCCGCTTCTTGCGTCTCCTGGACACTCCGCTCTACGATCGCCATGCCCACCAATTCATCATCGTCGGCGATATTCATCAACGTAACGCCTTGTGTGCTACGGCCCGTTTCGCGGATCTGATTCAATGTGGTGCGTAACACGATCCCGCTTTTAGTCAATAACAAGATCTCATCTTCGCTGTTGATGCAACGCATCGAGACCAGTGCGCCAGTTTTTTCATTGCGAGCCAAGGTGCGAACCCCGCTCCCATAGCGCCCTTGTGTTTTATATTCCGCTAAGGCCGTGCGTTTACCGTACCCGTTGCGCGTGACGACGAGCATATGCGTGTGTTCGAGTCCGACCGCATCCATCCCGATCACCCGATCATCGTCCTCCATCCGGATCGCGTTGACTCCGGCGGCGGTGCGTCCCATCACCCGCACATCCGACTCGTGAAAGCGAATGCTTTGCCCCTGTTCGGTGACAATGATCACGTCTTGATCGCCATTGGTACATTTCACCCAACCGAGTCGATCGCCATCATTCAGCGAGATCGCGATCAAGCCACTGGTGCGTACCGCCTCAAATTCGCTTAATTCGACTCGTTTGATCCGCCCTTGACGGGTGGCCATCACAAAGAAGGCGGTTTCGTGTTCGTTGCGTTCAAAGGTAATCACTGGAAGCGCAGCGGTGATCCGTTCATCCGGATCAAGCGGTAACAGCGTGTGGATGATCGTGCCTTTAGCGGCCCGACCTGTTTCGGGGATGCGCCAAGCGCGCAAGCTATACACCTTGCCTTTGTTGCTAAAAAACAGGATATGCGCCCGACTACTGGACGAAAACACATCCATTAACACATCTTCTTCTTTGGTCTGCATCCCGATCACACCCTTACCGCCGCGTTTTTGGGCGCGATATTCCCGGGACGGCACACGCTTGATATAGCCGTTGGTAGTGACAGAGATCACCGTTTCTTCTTCGCGGATCAAGTCCGCTTCATCAAAATCGGCCATCCCGTAGATGATGTTGGTTTTACGCACATCCCCAAAACTTTCGGCCATCTCCGCAATATCGGTTTGAATCAAGGTGCGGATTTTGACGGGTGATCCCAGCAGATCGATCAATTCATCAATGCGGGTTTGCACCTCGTTAAATTCATCTTGGATCTTTTGACGCTCTAAGGCGGCGATCCGGCGCAATTGCATCTCTAAGATCGCGTCCGCTTGCAGTTGAGTCAGGTCAAAGCGGGTCATCAATTGAGCGCGGGCCGTCTCCACATCGGGAGAGCTACGAATCGTCTGAATCACCAGATCCAGATTGCCGATCGCTTTGAGCAACCCTTGTAAAATGTGAGCGCGGGCGCGTTTTTTGCCGAGTTCATACTCGGATCGCCGGACGATCACCTCGTAGCGATGATCGATATATACCTGTAGCGCCCGTTTTAGGCTTAGGGTACGCGGTTCACCTTTCACCAAAGCCAACATTTGGATGCTAAACGTGGTCTGAAGCGGGGTATATTTATACAGCCGATTCACCACCGTTTGCGGATTCGCCCCGCGTTTTAATTCGATCACCAAGCGTTGACCATCGCGATCTGACTCATCGCGCAAATCGCGCACGCCGTCTAAACGTCCTTCACGCACTAAGGTGACGATCCGCTCAATAATCGAGGTCTTGCTAATCTGATAGGGAAACGAGGTAAACACGACTCGGAATTGGTTATCGCGCCCTTCTTCGATCTGATGGGTGGCGCGCATCACCACGCGGCCTTTTCCCGTGCCATACGCTTCTTTCAGTTCTTCATTGGTGATCACTTCGGCACCGGTGGGAAAATCAGGGCCTTTGATAAATTGCATCAACTCATCGACCGTAATATCATCAATCCGGTCGTTGTTTTCGATCATATAGGTGATCGCCTCGGCCACTTCACGCAAGTTATGCGGCGGGATGCTGGTCGCCATCGCCACCGCGATTCCGGTTGAGCCGTTTAATAACAAGTTGGGTAAGCGGGCCGGCAAGACCATCGGTTCTTGTTGCGTGCCGTCG
Organism: Anaerolineae bacterium; assembly: GCA_025454525.1. GTDB lineage: Bacteria > Chloroflexota > Anaerolineae > Aggregatilineales > Phototrophicaceae > JALOOG01. The sequence goes on from JALOOG010000197.1 coordinate 7,582, forward strand.
TAGTTATCGGTGAAGTCGACCGTATCCATCCCGATGTCTGAAAGCATTTCTTCGGCGATCTGCGATAAGCGTGCTTCGGTGTAACGCATCGCTGCTGGGCTATCCCCATCGATGCTGCCGAAGTTGCCTTGACCATCGACCAGCATATACCGCAATGAGAAGTCTTGGGCCATGCGGGCCATCGCATCATACACCGCGCTATCGCCGTGTGGATGATACTTCCCTAACACTTCACCCACAATCCGGGCGCTTTTTTTATAAGCTGTGCCGGGGCGAATCCCCATATCGTACATCGCATATAAAATGCGGCGGTGGACAGGTTTCATCCCGTCACGCGCATCTGGCAGCGCACGCGAGATGATCACGCTCATCGCGTAATCCAGATAACTCCCGCGCATTTCCTCATTGATACTAATGGGGCGGATCAAACCCGCGTTTGCGCTGTTCCCATTTGCGCCGTTGTCACTGTAGCCGTTATTGTCCATACCTTAATCAGTCGCGTTTTTTTAATATCAAAAACGCGATGCTCCTTTCAAAGAAAGATCGAGAGTGGGGATGATGAGCGGGCATTTTGCCCAAACAGAGGGTTAAACGTGTCCTTTTCATAAGGTGAATTATAGCATAAATGGGCTTAAAATACGCGGATCATTTTTCCTTCCTGTCCCCGAAAAACGTGCCATTTGTTACGACTTGGCCCCTTCAGCTATGTTAAAATCAACACGATACGATTATAAAATAACATCAGAAAAATTTCCGTGAAAAGCTGTGAACCACAGAGAAAAAATAACCTCAGAAAAATACCCACCCATGGAGACACCTGCCCCATCCCACGCGGGCCAGTCCCCTTCCCTATGTATGGGGAAGGGCTAGGGATGGGGTTGCAAACAGGTCACAATAAAGTTTAAAGGATCACCATAGCTCTTTCTCTCTGTCCTCTGTGGTTTTATTTGTTCTTCTTGTTTTCTCTAAAAATACAGACAAATGTTACGATTTTTTCGCTCATCTGTGCTAAGCTTTCAACATTCGCTATCTGTGTAAGGATCGTTTCTCATGAGCAGACGTTACA
>JALOOG010000013.1 GCA_025454525.1 Anaerolineae bacterium
CGGCGCGGGAGTCAACGCTTGATCAGGATCAGGGTTGCCATTGCTGGAGGTATTCAACGATCACGCTCCCCTCAAAGTTGTCTCCAGTCGCATTATTGCGGACTCCGGGGTGGATCACCACCTCGGTAATACGATCGCCTTGAAAATTGGCCGTATCAAACAGACAGCGATATTGATACGGGATTGAGCCGTTGCCCGCTTGAAAGTTATCGTAGTTACCACTGCCCGGCAAACGCCGACAGCGTTCGCTATTGGACGCATCTGCGCCATAAAAATCGAGCATCTGTTGATCGTAATAAGCGACCACATCTTCAGCGGTGCTATTCGGGATCACATAATAGAGGCGGCGATTGGTGCTGTTCACATCCACCTGTTCGCGCAATTCCGCATTTGACGGCGGCGTGATTTCGAGGGGTTGCCGTTGTGCCTGTTGATCCACCGACAAAACGACTAACCAAAAAACGAGAAAAGCGACCCCGGCGATCCCGGCAAACACAGAAATTTGGAATGCGGAAATGCCGCCCCCGGTATTTTTCCGGCGTTCTGCGGCGCGACGTGGTTCAAGTGTCATTCATGCCCCCTTATGATGCGTTCAAATTCAAGTAGATCCAATGCAAGATCAGCCCCGTATGGGGTATGGCGAAATCGTTCGGCGGTTGCCTGCCAATAAGCGAAACCTTCCCCAACCAGCGCGATCGGCGGGATCTCCGCTTGCCCCAAACGATACCGTAAATAGTGTACCATTAACCGACGCGGCGGATCATTCGCAACGGCGGGTAATTGTGACGCTTGATCAAGCGCGCTCTTGGCCTGATCCTCTCCCCCTTGACGATAGAGAGCTTCGCCTAATTCCGCTTGTACGACGGGTGGCGCACCGCGATCTAACGCGCTACGGATCGTCTCTGCTGCCTCGGCATACGCCCCTGATACCAACAGTGTACGACCAAACCCATACAAAGGAAAATGTTGATCCGGCGCAAGTTGCAACGCTTCTCGTAAGATCATCGCGCTCTGATCCACCGCTCCCAATTGGCGATAGGTGTTGCCGAGTAAGGTGAGGGCCTTAAAATCCGCTTTGCCAGTGGCGCGCACCCCTTCTAATTCTACACGGGCCGCCTCAAAATCCCCCGCTAAAAATTGCCGTTGGGCGCGTGTATAAGCCGTCACCATGCCACGATTCGCCCACAAAATCACCAGTTCTAAAACCAGAAACACCCCCCCAAAAGCCGCTAATGCACCTCCCCGACTCTCAACGGGTAATTGTGTGACGATCACAAACAAGATCACCAATAACACGATCGCGATCACAAACGCGAGTTGCGAGGCACGATCCCACACTTTAAATTGTTTGCGGACAATGTGGATCATCAAGCGGAGCATGGATTACCCTAGATTCCCCGCGTCAGCATCTAAGACGGCGTGATCGATCGCTTCGATCTCATAACGTAAGGATGAACCGTAGGCAGTGCCTTCTAATGCGCGTAAACCGGACTTCCAAACGGTGAGGCCATCGCGGGCGCTCATCATTTTAGCGGCCGCTTTTACCGCTTTTTCGGTTTCACCCGCGCCTTGATAGGCTTGCGCGAGATGATAATACACCCGCACTGCATACATCGCGGGCATCGGGTACTCCGCCGCCTGTTTAAATGACGCGATCGCGGCGGTGGTGTCTCCGGCGAATTGTTGCACAAAGCCTAATTCGGCCCAAATGATCGGTTGATCAGGGGCGCGTTTAACGGCGGCCTGCAAGGCGGAGGCCGCTTCTTCATAAGCCGCTTGCAAACGATAGCCATTGGCTAGGGTCAAATAAGATCCGGGATCGTTGGGGAACATCTGTACGGCGCGATCAGCCGCTGCTTGTGCTTTGGCAAATTGTCCGGTATAGGCGTAAGCACTGGTCAAAAGCATCAATACATCGGCGTTGACCTTGCCTTCACGCAAAGAACGCTCTAACAACGGGATCGCATCGTTAAAGCGAAATTCTTCGATCAAACGGTACGCTTCCGCATATCCCGATCCCAACAAACGCGATTGACGTGCGATCAACAAGGCCACCAAAGCAAACCATAAGGTGAACATCGCCGCAGCCAAGCATAACCCCGCTAACGACAGTTGGATCACCGGTGAGATCCCGCTACCGGTGAGCGGTTGCGTTTGACGAGTGGCGAAAAATTCGATCAACAGGCCAAACACAAATAGGATAAAGCCGAATAAGGCCAACCCACCACTGGTAAAAATCCCGATGTAAACCAATAAACGACGGCGACTCATCCTAACTCCAACTCTGACAATTTCAGCGATCCCGCGATCAACCGTTCAGCCAAGTCCACATCCGGCTGAATCACAGCGCGCAAGGTTTCGGCCTGCTCACTGCTTAAAATGGTCTGCCATTCTTGTAATCCGGCCTGCTCTCGCTTTAAGGCCTGTAACGCTTGTGTGGCGGCCGCTTGATCCCCAAGCCGCAAATAAGCGCGGATCAAATACACCTGAATCAACAAGCGATGTCGCGAGTCCGGCACTTTGGCATTCAGCGAGGCCTGTAAATGTTCGATCGCATTGGGCGCATCCCCAAGCCGATCTTCGATCATGCCTAAATTATACGCCGCCACCCATTCATCCGGGGCCAAAGCATACGCCTGCTGTCCGGCGGTCAACGCGGCGGGATAATCCCCCGCTTGCAAATGAACTTCAGCCAATCCGTTGTAAGCGACCGCCGACTCCGGGGCTAATTCGATCATCTTGCGATAATCCCGCTTAGCGCGCTCCAATTTCCCCCAAATACGCAAGATCTCCGCCCGAAAACGGTAATGTTTTGGATCGGCCGGCTCTTGTTTGATCAATTCATCTAACACCTGTACCGCTTGATCGTATTGATTTTTGCGAAGGTGTTTGATCGCTTGCTGATATTGCATCGGGCCGCGTGGATTAAATAAAAACAGCCCCGCCACGATCCACCCCAACGCCGCACCGATCAGCAACGGGAGAAATTGTGGCAAAAAGACCACTCCTAACCCTAGCGCCAAGATCGCCGGGGTCAAAATGCCTAACCACCGTCCGCGCTCAAAAGACTCAAGCCGTGTCCAGAGGATCGCGGCCGCGCCGATCACAAAGGCCAACACCAAGAGGTTTTGTACCCCAGTGACCCACTCCGCGTCCACCGAATTTAATATCAAGCTGAACAATCCGGTTAAGACAAACAGGAGAAAGATCGCTCTTAAACGAGTCTCCCCTAACCATAACCGGAACTTGGTTAATCTGTTCATGAACACTCCACATCATTAGATCATCTTAAAGTCGGTGACATTCCGAGCATATTGTTTCAATTGCACCGTTAAAGTAGCCTGTTCTAAACGCCATAACACCCGATCTCGGTTAAAGTAAGCGGCGTGCGCGATCGGCGGTAAGTGATAGTGCGTGCCTTCATCCTGCTCACGGAGATCACGCACTTGATACACGATCGGATGAAACGGCGGCGCTAATGGCATAAACGTATCGTGATCGTTCGATTGATCCACCAACGCGGTGAGATTCACCCAACCGGGCATCTGAATCGCCATGCCCTGATCCAACGGGATCTCTTGATAATCCGAGTCATGTGTCCACTGGAGGTAATCCTCAAACCGGACAAAGCGCTCACGGATCACCCGTTGACCCGTGTAGATCGCCAGATCGCATCGTTCAAACTGCCCGCCGCTTTCAGGTGAACTCCGCAAAACTTCGATGATCCGACTGTGACCCGATTGGAAGGATTGCGAGTCGATCCGAATAAACCACGATCGATCTGGCAATTGGTGGATGCTCCATTCTTCTTGAATCGGCGCGGGATACGTGGGATCAGTCAGTTGATAGATCCCACTGGCTAAAAACTTCTCACGCATCGTCACCGGATGCAAGTAACGCATCAGCGCTTAACCGATCTGGACGTAGATCCGTTTGTTGATCCCGCCCTTACTCTTGTAATCGGTGATTCGCAACGCCCCGATTTCTCTGGTATTCGCGACATGCGTCCCCCCGTCCGCCTGAAGATCAAGCCCGACAATCTCCACGGTACGCACCTCGGTGATTCCGGCGGGTAACAGGTTGATCTTGGTGCGAATCAGATCGGGAATTTGAAACGCGGTTTCACGCGGCAAAATCTGCACACGGACATCACGGGCCGCGGTGACTTCGGCGTTGATCTTCGCTTCGATCTCCGCTACCAAGTCTTTTTGCAAGCGCTCAAATTCAAAATCCATGCGGCCTTCTAACGGCTCCATATTGCCGCCTGTGACTTGCGCGCCATAATCACGCCACACCACCCCGCATAAGATGTGCATCGCGGTATGAGTCCGCATCAATGGATAGCGCCGTTCCCAATCGATCGCGCCGATCACCGTTTGACCCACTTCCGGCAAAGGAGCGGATGTGAGATCTAACAGGTGCAAATGACCCTTAGCAAACTTGGTGACCGGATAAACCCGATCGCCGATCGTGATCTGACCGTGGTCATGAGGTTGACCACCCCCACCGGGGTAAAAGGCGGTGCGATCAAGCGTGATTCCGCCTTGATCGGGATCTACAGAGGTGATCACCGCGTCAAAGGTACGCAGATAACTATCGGTTTGATACAAGAGTTGTGTCATGTCTGGCTACCTTGAGAAATTAATCCGCATTCGGATCATCATATCGCGACCACCGAGGCTTGTCCAAAACGCTTGAGCATCGGCGTTCTTTGAGGCCACAAACCACTCTACATAACGGACTTGACGTTCTTGAAACCACGCCATGAGCGTTTCTACCAAATCCCGCCCGATCCCACGGCCGCGATACGGGGCATCCACGTAAATATCTGCTAAAAAACCGCCGATCTCCGGTTGAAACATCTCCGGCACGAGATCGACGATCACCCCTAACACATAACCGACCACTTGACCGTCTTCCACGGCCACAAAAATACGGGTATGACTGTCATTCATGCGATCGCTTAGGCGTTGGGCATACAATCGCCCGCCGTTGGTGGCCGCATCCGGTAAATCGGGATCAAGGGCGCGGTGATAAGCGACCAATTTTTCCCACAATTGAGCGATCGCCTCGGTATCAGAGGCGGTAGCAAGTCGAATCATACATTCATCCAGACTAAAGCGGCGGTATTCACCAGCGGATCGGGCAGTTCATTCGCCTCTTGCGCGCCTAAGGAGCGCCAAAACGCTTGTTCCACCGCATGATAACGCGGTAACTGAAGCCAACGGCGTTGAATGGCGTGTTGATCAAACCAAGCACATATGGCCTGATAGAGGATACGCCCTAGTCCCGCATGATATTGATGCGCGTCTAGGGTCAATTCCGCGATCCAACCTTGTCCTGAAGGCAATGGGCCTAACGGGGTTTGATCCACCCACCCTACGATATAACCGATCACTCGCTCCCCACTTTGCCCAACCAAAACACAGCCATACGCGGATTGAAGCGCCGCTTGCGGATCACTCAAGGGCATCGTAAGACGATGATCCGATTGTTGGAGCAGGACACGACGCTCTTGGCGTAAAAATTCGATCGCGGCGAGGTCGGCCAATGTGGCCGGGCGAGTTTGCACCATTTAAATCCTTGACTTCACAAAATGTGAGGATAGCATCAAGCGGTATGCAAAACAAGCGCCGACTAGCGATCGAGTCAACCATGAGTCAACTAGAGTTAACGATACCGACGGATGATTATCCCTTGTGGATGCGACGCGCCCAACGTGGTTCTGATTGGGGGCTATGGTTGATCTTGGGGTTTGCCTTGTTAAGCGCTTGGGGCTTTTTGACCTCATCCGCGTTATCGACCTCTAACGCCAACCTGAATCACGGGTATCTGGCGGCGGATTTTGCCCGTAGTTTACGGGAGGGACACCTCTATCCACGGTGGTCGCCCCATGCCCTAGGGGGATATGGCGCGCCGATCCCCAATTATATCCCACCGGGCGCGGCCTATAGTGTGGCCTTGATTGAGGTGCTGTTTACCAATGATACGACCGCCGCCATGAGAGTGATCTATGTCTTAGCGATCTGCGCCGCCGGAATCGGGGTCTACAAGTGGGTATCACGGCGTGTCCATGCAGAAGGCGGCCTGATTGCGGCGCTGTTATACCTGTATAGTCCGTACTTTGGCCTCACTTTGCCGCATGTATTCGGCGATCTACCGGAAGTCTTGGCATTAGCGCTTTTGCCGTGTTTATTGTGGTCAATCACCCGTCAACTTGACCTGAACGCCCCTCAAAACATGGCATGGACGGCGCTTGCGACCGCCGCGATCACGCTCACGGAACCGCGTTTACTCCCGTCCGCAGCCGGATTCGTGTTGGTCTTGTTATGTTGGCATGGGTTTACCGCGCCTCATAAAGGGCGGATCATGCTGGTGATCATCAGTTTAGCGTTGGGGATCGGGGCAGCGGCGTGTTATTGGTATCCGGTGATCTTTGAAGCGGATCTCATCCGTTGGTTTGATCCACCGATTCAAGCCTTTCCCTATCACTTGACTTTAGAAACGCTGTTTCGTCCCGTCCAACAGATCGATAGTGGCGCGTTGATCCCCGCCCCCCAATTGACCCTAGGGTGGCCATTACTGGCATTGACCGTCATCGGGGGGATGGCGATCCTCTGGCAACCGCTCCGCCATATTTTCGCCGCGTTGTTTTTAGCGTTGGGGAGCGCCTTGCTGTTCTTAAGTGTGATGTTATTTCCGACCGAGATCGCGTTATTAGGGACGATCACCCTGTGTTATGCGATCGGGAGTAGCGCGGTGATCTCATTCAAAACCCTACTCCCACGCCCTTATCAACATCTGTTCCTACCGATCTTGGTGATCGTGATCTGGATTGCATCAATGCCGATCTGGTTGCTTTCGGATCAAGTTTATAGCCATGAAACCTATGACCCCGGCAATCAAATTCGCTATGAACAATTCGGACTCGGCCCGGCGGTGTTACCGTTAGGATCGCCGATCCCCAGCACCTTACCACCAAATTTTACGGTAGATCGGGAACTGATCAACAGCTATCAGTATGACTCGATCAATCGCATCGCCCCCGCCGAATTGATCCGATCAGGTCAGATCACGATCTTGTCGCAATATAGCCATGAAGCGCGTTTTCAGGTACGGATCGATCGCTCTGGGATGACCACCGCGCCGATTGAACGGCTCACCATGCAGATGAAATTAGCGCATTTTCCGGGTTGGCAAGCGTGGTTCGGCAATATCCCGATCAATGTCAATCAGAACCTTGAGACTGGTTTGATCACCTTGCGTCTACCGGAAATCCGTCAAGGGGAACTGATCTTACGCTTCGAGTCCACGCCGACTCGCACCATCGCTTGGTTACTCACTTGGAGCGCTTGTGGCTTGATCGCGCTTGTGACATGGATACGCTCACAGCGATCAAGTGATTCCTTAGATCTCACGCAATACCTTACCCTCGCGCAAGTCCGCTTGATTACGTTGATCTTGGTGTATTTTGGGATGATCTTAGGGTTTAGCACGCTGCCGAATACCCCAATTCCATTGCGCGCCGCGCCGAATAGTGGGTTAATTGGGATCACCCCGTATGTAGCACAGAGCAACCTTGGCCTCCAATTGATCGGTTATCAGACGGATCGCGATGATCCGACCGAGATCACCCTCTATTGGCGCACGATTCGCACCTTACCGGAAAATTATCAAATCCGGTTGGTATTAGAAAACGAGATCACGGGTGAGATCGCCCTAGAAGCACCCTTACGTCATCCCGGCGGGTATCCGATGCGACGGTGGTCAGCAGGTGGTTATGTGCTGGATCAATATCGTTTTACATCTTTCACGACTTTGCCGGCCGGAAGCTATCGTTGGCGGGTTTCGGTCTGTGGCGTGGTCAATTGCCTACAATTTTTTGAGCGATCCATGGGGCAAGGTCAAGAAGTCTTTTACTTGCCGCCGATCGTGCGAATTGACTAAGAAACCGAATCTTTCATGGGTTTATTAAGATCCCGACATCGGCGAAAAAAAGGGACAAATGTTACGACTTTTTCGCTCATCTGTGCTATCCTTTAGCTAACACGATCGCATAAGCAAGGTGTCGATGATGAAAACCGTGATCTGGTCAAATCTGGTGCTGTTCAGGAGTTGGTTTTTGAGCGCTCATCCACTCAATCTTACGATCAAGATAACCACGTTGCCGCTGTCGCCGAAATAATTTTTTCCGACCCGCCGTCACTACCGCCGCCATGCGATCAAACAGGGGTTGCAACATTCCGACAATTCAAGTTTGTTTTTGACGCAAGGGGAAAGTACAATAGACGACTTTCACCGCATAATCGCAAAGGATTTTTAAAATTATGGACAATAATGTTGATTCCATGATCGGTAGAGGTTGGGCGGCGCATCGCGAAGGGCGTAATGGAGATGCGATCGCAGATTTTGAAAAGGTCTTGCGGACAGATGCAAACAACGTAGACGCACATTACGGATTAGGGTTGGCCCATCGCGCTAACGGTTCGCTGGAGCAAGCCCGCGTCGCTTTGGAAAAGTCGTTAGAAGTGTGTCGTAAGAATTTGTCTGAACTTCGCGGTGAACGCAAAGAAAACAACCTCAGCACCTATGAGGATGATCGTTATATGATGTTGATCCGCATGATCTCACAACGGTTAGACGAACTCAAAGCGCGTTCTTAGGCCGGTATGCACAAACGCGAACGCTTAGGGAGAACTATCGCGGGAGAAGCAGTGGATCGCGCTCCGGTCGCGTTATGGCGCGCCTTTCCGGGCGATGATCAGCGCGCCCAAGATCTCGCACAAGCGGTGATCGCGTTTCAACAGACCTATGATTGGGATTTTGTGCATTTGATGCCTGCCCAAAATTACATGCTCATCGATTACGGGTTACAAGATGATTGGCAAGGTTCACCCCTTGGGGAACGGGTGATCTTAAAATCACCCGTCAAACGTTCGTTAGATTGGACGGAACTTCGCACCCTTGATCCCGAACGTGGTGAATATGGCAAGGTGTTAACCTGTTTGCGGGGGATTTTGGGTGAAATGGACACCCCCGTGATCGTCACACTCGATAGTCCTTTAACCCAAGCGCAACGGTTGGTCGGGAAAACGCTCTTTTTGCGGCATTTGCGTAAATTCCCTGATCGGGTGATCACCGGACTGAACACGATCACCGAAAGCACATTACGTTATGTGGATGCGTTGCGATCATCGGGGATCGCGGGGGTGTGTTATAGGATTGAACATGCCGATTACGAGGTGTTCTCCGAAAATGAGTACGATCTGATTGGGATGCCTTATGATCGGCGGATTTTAGATCATTTACCGGAGAACTGGTGGTTTAACTTGGTGTCGTTACAGGGGCAAGCGCCGATGTTACGGTTTGTGAACAGCTTACGCTCACACGCGCTCCAATACGAGGACGCGAGTAGCGCTTTTAGCAGTTTACGGACGGAATACAGCGGGGCTTTATGCGGAGGCTTGACGATCGAAGCCCACTTGTTATACGGGACCCCCACTATTATCCGTAACGCGGTTCGTGATGTTATCGTAGAGATGAACGCACATCGTTTGATCGTTTCGGCCAGCGGTGCGATCCCGATCACCACTCCGATCTCGCATTTGCGCGCTGTCCGTGCTGCTGTAGACCTAATGAGGAAATAAACGAGTTATGCCGTTACGGGTGATCGCGGGAAGCGCCAAAGGGCGAAAATTAAAGCTGGTGCCGGGTGAAGGCACACGGCCGATCATGGATCGTGTCAAAGAAGCGTTGTTTAGCATCTTAGGGCGTGAGATCTTTGACGCGGTGATGTTGGATCTATTTGCAGGTACGGGCAGCGTCGGCATTGAGGCCTTAAGTCGTGGCGCGAGTCATGTCACCTTTGTTGATTCCGATCGGGCGGCGATCCAGACGATCCACGAAAACCTCAAAATCGCCAATGTAGCCGATCGGGCGCAGGTGCGACGCGGGGATGCGCTAGAATTGTTGAAACAACCGCCCCCCCGCCCTTTTGATCTGATCTTTATCGCGCCCCCTCAATACAAAGACCTTTGGATTCAGACGCTTCAGGCCCTTGAAAAAAATCATACGTGGATTCCGGCGGGTACGAATGTAATTGTGCAGATTGATCCCAAAGAAAAACAAGATCTCGCGTTAAAATACTTAGAGACCACCGATCAACGACAATATGGCAAAACTCTGTTATTGTTTTTTGAAGCCAAAAACGCGGAGGAATCATGACAGTCGATCACTATGGACAACTTGAGTCTATTGCCAACGAATTGATGAAAGAATTTGATATAAAAGTCGCCCCTGTGCCAGTGGAAAGCATGTTACGCGATCCAAAACCGGGCATGTGGTCAAGCATGAACCTGAACCAATTGACAGGGAGCTTTTTTAGCATTCGAGATCAATATTCACCGCGGATGTCAATGGCACGGTTGATCGCCCGCCTCTTGATCAATACCGAATGGGGTCAACAACGTGAGCTTAGCAAATTGATCACCGATGAAGACTCGCTACGAGCCTTTGCACGCATGGTGATCATGCCAAAGTCGCTGCTTCAAACGCTGTCATCGGGGGCAAAAAACGCGGTGACGATCCGCATGAATTTTGAAGTCCCAGAAGAGGACGCACAACAACGCCTGTTGGAGATCCTCTAACAAGCGGCTGTCTAGAGGATATGTTAGCGATGATCCTCTAGATAACTACGGGCCAAGAGCATCGCTTCATCCGACGTGGTGATCAGTCCTTGCGCTTGTGCTTCACGGATCGCGGTCAAAAGCTGTCCGATGATTTTGCCAGACTTCAGTTGCAAGGCTAATTTGAGCTGATGACCGTCTACTAACATCGGTGGACGGACGACCTGTTCATAACGCTCAAAATAAGCCTCAAATAACGTGCGTAACCGCTGCACCCACAATAACCACTGATCTTGTTTTAATTCGGTGTGTTGCAACATCAGGTAACGGGCGGTCGCAAATAAACACACATCGACTCCGGTTTGATCCAACGGATACCAAAAGCGATGAATAGCTAATGGGGTGAGCGGTTCACGAAAAATCGGATGATCTTGATGTGCGATCACAGTGCTGATCACATGACGTTCGGCATTGCTTAAACGCAAGTCCTCTAAGCGTTGGCTGCTCTCATCCGCTTGATAAAGCAACGCAGCCAACATCAGCACCGCACGATGATTGCGTTGTTCGGGATAATGGGTATCCATGCGCTGATTTAACGCCACCCGATAGCGATCCAATTGCATCACCAACATGCCAAACTCAAAATTGGCCGCTGTGTTATCGCTTCGAGTAAAGCTTAGCGCTGAAAACAACGTGTTCAGCTTGTCTACCAACAACAAAACCGCTTCACGACTCGCGGGGATCTCCGGCACGATCAACGGTAGCACACCGATCTTATCGGCGATCCGTAAGGCGCTAGTCGGACGCGATAATGCAAGGATTTTGAAAAATTCATCGCGAATCCGTTCACCGGAGGTATAGATTAAGCGCGGGGCTTGCAGTCGTATCTCTGTCAGGGTTTCTGGGGCTAAGCGGAAACTTAACTGCACGCTTTGACGAATGCCCCGTAAGACTCGAAGCGGATCGTTACTTAACGCTGTCGGCGCACATAAGCGTAAGCGCTTGTTGATGAGATCGCCTTCACCATTCAACGGATCGATCACTTGGGTGAGATCGCCTTTGAGGTCGACGACGATCGCGTTAATCGTAAAATCGCGATCTTGCAGATCGGCTAACAACGTTGTACCGCGAAAGCCGGCCACATCAATGTTCAATTTGCCCGTGGGTGTATCGATCAAGACTCGTGCGACATCGCGTTCTGCATCCATGACAAACACATCGCCCTTAAAATGATTGGCGATTTGACGGGCCAGATCGCGTGCGCTACCCGAAGTGGTCAGATCAATATCTTTGATCGGGCGATGCAGATAAGCATCTCGCACCGCCCCACCCACGATATAGATCGCCACGTTTATGGCGATCGTGATCTCTTGCAGATCGTACACCCAATCTGACCACAATAACGGGCGTTTCGGCGGGTGTGGGATCATAGTTGACTGGTATCCACCACGCCGATAAACGGTAGGTTGCGGAATTTCTCATCAAGATCTAATCCGTAACCGAACACAAATTTGTCCTCGATCTCGAAGCCGATATAGTGGATCGGGATCTCGACTTCGCGCCGTGAGGCCTTATTGAGCAGGGTACAAAGTTTGAGGCTGGCCGGGCGACGAGTCTCTAAAAGGTGCATCACCGATTGAAGGGTGTGACCGCTGTCGATAATGTCTTCAATGATCAAGACGTGTTTATCGGTGAGATGAGTCGTTAAATCCATGTCGATACGGACATTCCGCGTCGTGGTGCGTGCGCCTTTGCCATAGCTAGAGACCGCCATAAAATCTACCTCATGTGGCACATGAATATGGCGTGTGAGGTCACACAAAAACATCACACCACCTTTTAGAATGCAGACCAAGATCAAATTGTCTAGGTCGGCATAATCACGGGTGATCTGTTCACCCAAGGCCTGTACTCGTTCTTGTAGCGTCACCTCATCGATCAAGATTTCGCTCAAATATTTTTTATAAGCATCGATCATAACGCTGATCCTAACGGTTCGATAAGCGTCTGAATTATAACCATTTATAACGAGAGAATCGATGCTTGATCGATCAACGGAACAAAATCTGTACGGTTAAGCGCCCTAACACTAATTCATCCCCCTTACGGATCACGGTTGGGATGTTGGGATCAAGACGTTTTCCAGCTAAAAAAGTGCCATTGGTACTACGTAGATCGGTGATATAGAGCCGATCACCCTCTAGATGTAATGAGGCGTGTTCACGCGAGACTCCCCGATCGGCCGCGCCATACGGAGTCAGATCAACGGTGGGAGCATTGCGTGATTTAAGATCAAAGCGGCCTAAGATAACGGGTTTGTGTTCTTGCATTTCTAACCGTTCAACCATGCCACGGATCACCAAGATCACTTCACGGTTGTCACCGAGTGAAGTCGTGCCACCTTGGATCGGCGCATTACCATAACGCCGAGGCAAGTTTTTGTTCGATAGCACGGCTGTATCATGCTTCTTAATCAGCGTATCGGAGCGAGTGTCATGGAAATCCACATTGTATTTATCCGCATCCGGTGACGTAGATGGAAGCTCCATCGTAGATTTTTCAGATTCATCTTGCGGTGGTGGAAAATTCGACATGCCTAATTTCTTTATTTGTTTGATCGATGCTTAGTCGCTATTGTAACACGTTTTTTACAAGCGATTCCACCTGCAAAGTGTGGTTTGCCAAAAATCCCATATCCTTTAAAATCTGGGGCGGCATTAAAATGAAGTTTCAATTTGGTTATAAACTGGCGGGGGTAAGCACTGCATGGGGCATAAACTGGCAATTGACTTTGGCACCACCAATAGCGTGATCGCGCATTGGCGTGTTGAGGGGGAAGAAACCGAGATTTTAGCAATCCCGACCCTAAGTTATTCGGGAGAAAAAGACCTACCAAGCGTTGTACCGTCGTTGTTATATGTCGCCGATGGTGCGGCCGGTGCGGTGATCTGTGGGCAAGCGGTGCGTGAACAGGGACTCGACGCGCAACGTAATAATCGTCTCTTTCGCAATTTTAAGCGCGGGATCGTGGCCTCACCCGCACCAGAGCCGCGTCAAATTGACGGCAAATTGTGGGCGGATCGGGATGCTGGGCGTGAATTTGTGAAAAAAGTGATCCACAGCTTGCCCTTTAAAGACTCGGAGATTGAACAATTGGTCTTAACCGCCCCAGTGGCCTCGTTTGAGGGCTATCTACAATGGCTTAACGATGTGATCGATGACATCGCACCGGATAAGATTCGGGTGGTAGATGAATCAACCGCCGCTGCGCTAGGATATGCCGTGACGAAACCGGGCGCGGTGGTACTGGTGTTTGATTTTGGGGGCGGGACATTAGATCTATCGTTGGTGCAGTTGCCAGAAAATCGGGAAAAAACGGGCGGGTTTTTACAACGGTTACGTAAGGGCAATGCGAATCAACATACCGCGAAAGTGATCGCAAAGGCCGGGCGGATCATCGGGGGTAGCGACATCGATCAATGGTTGATCGCCGAAATGTTAAAACGCACGGGTCAAACCCCACAATCGCTCGGTAATGAATATGCCACCTTGCTCACCCGTTGCGAACACGCCAAGATCTTACTTTCCACACAAGAAAAAGCCGATGTGAATTTTCAGGGCGAAAATCAAGCGTATACCGTGACGATCACTCGTGAAGAATTGGAAAAATTGTTAGAGGATAACGGGTTCTATACCACCTTACGCCGAGTGGTCGATAAGGTGATGCACGTTGCGCGCCAACGCGGGATTTTCAAAGAGGACATCCATTATGTGTTAATGGTCGGAGGCACATCGCTGATGCCGTCGGTACAACGCACCTTAGGGCAGTATTTTACCGATATGGCGGTGCGCGCCGATAAACCGTTTACCGCAGTGGCCGAAGGCGCGTTACAAGTGGCCGCGGGCTTTGGCCTAGAAGACTACTTGATCCATAGCTACGGGTTGCGTCATCTCAACGCCGAAACCGGTGAACACGCTTATGATGAGATCATCCCAATGGGCAGTCGTTACCCCACCACCACGCCGATCGAAGTGGTATTAGGGGCAGCTCACGATCAACAAATCGAGATCGAATTTGTGATCGGCGAAATTGACACCGAGTCGCTCTCGATGGTGGAGGTGAAATATGAGGACGGTCAAGCGGTGTTTGTGGCAAAAGGCGGTGATGTGGAACAGAAGATCATCCCGTTAAACGAGGCTGAAGCGTTAAAAGCGTTGGCAAAACTGCAACCGGCCGGTAAAGCGGGCGAAGACCGTTTAAAAGCGCAATTTTCGATCAATGATCGTCGCCAATTGCGGTTGACCGTGATCGATATGCAAACCAACAAAGAAATCTTAAAAGATGTAGCGCTGGTGACGTTGCGCTAGAAAGGCAGAGGAGACGGTTTTATGGGGAAAAGCCAGATCACCGGACGCGAACCGCGGTTGGCTTCGGGATATACCAAAAAAGGGGAACGGCGTTTATCGCTCCGGCACTTGGGGACGATGTTGAACTTGTTACCACCGGAAGCGGTCTCGCTAGACGCACTCGCAGCGGCCGTCCATAATGAAGAATTTTTCGTGCGCTTTAATGCGGCGAAACTGCTTTCACGGCGGGCCGATCGCGACTCGCGTTTGATCCTGCAAGATGTATTAGACAATGGGGATGTCCCGGCTCGGGCCAGTGTGGCACGTCATCTTTACGGATTTTCATGGTTTGCAGCTGAACCGTTGATCCGTAAAGCGCTGAAAGACAAGGATTATCGCGTGCGTGAAGCGGCGATCTACGCGCTATGTGATTTACGGGAACTCAACGCCTATCAATTGATGGTCGAAGTCTTAAAAAATGAGGAAGATGATGTGCGTGCCGCGGCCGCGTGGGGCCTGCGCGATTGCCAAGACTCTGCGGCCGTGCCGGTGTTAGAGGTGGTGTTGCAAGCGCAAGATCCTGAAGTGCGGATCAAGGCTCTTGAAGCACTCGGCGCAAATGATACCCCGGAAGCGATGCCCGTGGTGCGTGATGCGATGAATGACCCAGAACCCGAAGTTAAATACGCGGCCACACTAAGCTTACTTGAATTGTCTGGAGAACGTTGGTTACAAGAACTCTCCGGCATCATCGGGCGCACCAGTGGCGTAACCTTGCAACAGGTGTTACGCGGGTTCTTCCATGCCACCAACTACTTGAAGATTGATGTGGGTCGCACCAAAGCGGCCGATCTGATGATCGATGCGTTAGAAACGGCCCTTCTGGACACGATGCCCGAAGTCCGGCGGGCGGTGATCTGGCCGTTGGCATGGATGCGTCATGCGCGCACCCCGCAGATCCTCCGGAAAAGCTATAACATCGAATTGGATAGCGAGGTGAAAGCGGAGATCGTGCGAATTAGCACCAGTTTGATGTCGAGTCTCACCGGGGCCAACAGTGAAGAATTGGCAGCGGCCGACTACATCTTGCAAGATGCACTACAAAGCCAAGATCCCAAGATCAAAACGGCGGCCGAAGAGGCCTTAAGAAATCGTGAGTTCGCCGCGTCTGGAAAGACATAATCGTCTAAAGATCGAAGGGATGACGGATGATGATCCGTTGGTTGTTATGGCTAATGTTGCTGATCCCTGCTCCACAAGCGGGATCGGCGCTGATCTTATCGCATGAGGCGGTTGTCACTGCCGCGGCATGGAGTCCAGATCAAACGCAAGTGATCACCAGTGCCGAAAACGGCCTGATCACCTTATGGGACGCGCAAACCGGTGAATCAGGACGCACTTGGCAAATTGAAGGAACCAGCGCACGCGGTATCCTGTGGAGTCAAACGGGGACTAGCCTCTTAGCTTGGTCACAGGCAGGTGATGTCTGGGTGATCGAAGTCAACGCCGAAACACCCCGCTTGATCCTCAAACATGACGCGCAAGTGATCGGCGCAATCTGGAATCAAGACGAAACCGCGATCTTATCGTGGTCGATGGATGGGACTGCGCGCATCTGGGATAGCCAATCCGGTGAAAACGTGATCACCCTGACCGGAAATGAGGCGATGACTCAAGCGTCTTGGAACACCGATGAAACGACGATCCAGACTTTTAATGACGACGGCACGATCGCCTTATGGGATGCGGTGACAGGTGAAAATCAGTTCACCCAAGCTTTAGATGACACTACGGCCGGCGTGCAGTGGACACGCGATCAATCACAATTGATCGCATGGTCAAACATGGGATCCATTGAATTGTTAGACGCGCAACTGAACCCGGTGCAACGCTTTCAACATCGCACATTTGTCGATGGCGCGCTATGGAATCAAGATGAAACCGCGATTTTGGCTTGGTCAGCAGATGACACCGCCCGCGTGTGGTCTCCTGATGGGACGGAACGCTTACGGATGCGTCATAACGATTGGGTCAATGGCGCTCGTTGGAACGCCGATGAGAGCTTGATCCTCACTTGGTCATATCGCACCGTGTACTTGTGGGATCAAAACGGTCTGAATATTGCGACTTTTTCCCATGACAGCTTGGTCAACGGCGCAATTTGGAATGCCGATGAAACCCGCTTGCTCTCATGGGGTTGGGATCAAACAGCGCGAATCTGGACGATCGCACCCAACTAGGATCGCAACCATTCGACTTCGATCCCGCGTTCACCTAGCGCTGCACGCAATGCCTCCCATTGATCTGGGCGCACGATCACGGCCATTTCACCTAAGCGCGCCCCCAAGTAACGGCGTAAGCTAGGTTCATTGAAGATCGCATCTAAGACTTCGCGGGCGGTGGTGCGTAACACCAAAAGTTCCTCTAAGGTGACTTGGGCTGTCGCACCGCCCTTCCAAGTCTCTAATAATTTGGTGATCACGGGCGGGATCGGCGTGATCATGCGTTTGACAAATGCGCCGATCTGTTCGGTGTTGATCCCTTGATCGGCGGCGCGTTGAATGCCGTGCGCGTCCAATTTGTAAAGATAAGGATCACCTTTGAGGGTGGCGGGTTTAGCCCAAGTGGTGAAACGGGTTAATTGAAAGCGATCTAGGCGTGAGGCTTTGCGTGTTACCAACAATGTCCCGTCATTCTGTACGGTGATCTTGTCCTCGACTTCAGTGGGTGTCGGAAAGGTTTGTTTGGGATCGATCACTGCACGCCCATAAGCACTTAAGCGTAATGCGTCCTCACCGAGATCGGTCAGCCCCAACCAATGTAGCGGGCCGGTGAGATAAAACTCTAACACCGCGCCTTCCACCGCATCCCAACTATTGAGGCCACGCAAATAATCGCCTTCATCGTTGCGGATGTACCAACTGTCATAATCTCCGCCGGGGCGCTGAAAATTCGGATTTTTGACCTTCATCACATCGATAAAATCGTCTAAAGCCCACCACTCTTGCTTCGGGACATAATGCAACATCAAGTCTAAGAGCGCTTGACGGGCCGCTACCGCGTCATACGTCCACCCAGACTCCGAGATCAGGCCCGGCGTGTGCCATAATTCGAGATAATCGGTGCTGGTGCGCCATGCGTCGATCAAGGCCTTGAGTTGTATCGCCCGCTTTTCGCCTAACCAACGCCGCGCTTCGGTACGATTCGGGTAAGCTTTGCCCGCTTGCACATCGATCAGACCCGCGCTGATCCCGATCGCGACCATAAAGCGTAAACGGCGCTGATCTGCCACCAGCAAATGAGCCAATAGCGGTTGCGCGTCGTCAAGCGCATACGAAGGATCGATCAAGGGGGTTTCTAATTGTAGAAACGCTAACAGCGTAGTGAAATCGTCCACGATACTGGTATCCGCGGGGATCACACCTTCTACATCCTCTAAGGGTAAAATCTGCACATGCGTCTCGGTAGGATGAGGGGTATTAGGGAGCGCGTCCAGTGCTTCGGCGCTATACCCCGTTTTTCGCAAAGGCAACACTGCGATCAAATCCGACGGCACATAGATCACCGGGCCGAGTCCACCTCCGACTTTATCGGTCGCTTGTGCGATCAAGCCCCGATAAAAGAGTGCTTCGGCGATGTTAGCGGGTTGTTCATGGGGTTTTTCGCGTTCGATCCGCCCTGCCCCCATTTTTCGGATCTCACCGAACATACCGTTAAACATGATCACAGGCAAACGGTGGCCTTTTGCACCCGCTAAAGATTGCAACGCACCCCGTTCTTGATCGCTAAGCCCATCGTAGACCTTTTCGGCACGGACGGGATCCAACATGGCGATCATCAGTGCATCGATCAAGGCCACAGAGGTGAGATTAGCAAACGGAATCCCCCAACGTTTCGCGATGATCGGCAGTAAAACCTCATCCGCTTGACTTAACATCGTTTGCAGATCCCACATAATACCCGCCTTTGCCATGGACTTGAGTCGCTAGGGTTATTGTACACGGACAAAAGGTGTCATTCCACACTCGTTAAACATCTTTACTAGGCTTATGGTGATAAAAAGCATGGAGGTCACTATGATCAACAAAATCGGGAATATCTTCATGAAACCGCTGTTATCGTCCTTCCTGCACTTTTTGGCCAGCGGACAGATCGTGCTGATCCGCTTTCAAGGGCGCAAAAGCGGCAAGATCTATGATACTCCGGTGGAATATCGCCAAGAAGGAGATACCCTCACCTTCTTCACCCAAAAAAGTCGGTTATGGTGGAAAAATTTGCAAGGGGATGATACCTGCGTTGAGTTGCGTTTGCGCGGGAAAAAAGTTACCGCACGTCAACAGTTAATCTCGGATGACCCAGAGCAGATCGTGCGAGAAATTCGCTTATTACACCCGCGTATGACACTTGAGCAGGCCGAACAATTGGCACCCAGTGTCGTCATGATCCAACTCAAATTACTCCCATAATCCGCCATAGTCGATTTTATCTGGATGATCCTTGTAGGGGTGAACCTGTGTGTTCACCCCTACGATCACCCTGTGTAGATTACACCGCGATCCGATCTGACTCGGTTTTGACAGGCACCAAATTCAAGATCTCATCATATTCGCGTTCCAATTCTTGCCGGAATTGTTGCGTATACAGGTTGTAGTAATGCCCGCGTTGACGCAATAACTCGCGATGTGATCCCATTTCTTCGATCTGACCATTGGCGATCACCACGATGCGATCGGCGCGTTTGATCGTCGAAAGGCGATGCGCGATCACAAAACTGGTGCGTCCGGACATAATCTGCTCCATACCCTGTTGGATCAAGGCTTCGGTCAATGTATCAACCGAACTGGTCGCCTCATCCATGATGAAGATCTCTGGATCGGCTAAGACGGCCCGCGCTAGGCTCAACAGTTGTTTTTGCCCCACCGAGAGCAGCACACCACCTTCACCCACTTCTTCCTCATACCCTTTGTCAAACTTGGTGATAAATTCATCAGCACCAGCCAATTTTGCCGCGTCTTCAACCTCTTGATCGGTCGCATCTAAACGCCCATAACGGATGTTATCGCGGATCGTACCGGAAAACAGATGCGGTGTCTGTAACACCATGCCGATCCGGGAATGGATCGCATGAAGCGGCATCGTGGTGTAATCTTGACCCCCGATCAAGATCCGGCCCGATCTTGGCTCATAGAAGCGACAGACCAAGTTAACGATCGTGCTTTTTCCGCCTCCGGTTGCCCCCACTAAGGCGATCGTCTCGCCTTGTTTGATGTGTAGGTTGAAGTCCTTCAAAACCGGTTTCTTGGGATCATAGTAAAAGTCAACGTGTTCAAACACGATGTCACCGCGCAATGTCCCCGGATCATAAGCATCGGTGCGATCCACAATTTCCGGTTGCGAGTCCATGAGTGAAAACACCCGCTCCGCAGAGGCGATTGCCTGCTGCATACTGGCATACACCCGCGCCAGATCTTGCACCGGCCACATCATGAAGGTGATATACGACACAAACGCCTGAATCCCGCCGATCGTCATCGCCCCGGTGGGGACTTGCAACCCACCGCCTAAGACCACCGCTCCCACGGCAAAGGCGCTAATGATCTGTACCATAGGCAAAAATAGCGCAGAGAGCCACGCCGCCCGATATGACGATCGGTACATATCACCCGTCAACTGGTTAAATTCGATCAGATTCGCGTTTTCGCGGCGTAAGGCCTTCACCACACGCACCCCGGTAATGTTTTCGTTCATCGTTCCGGTGATCTGAGAGTTTAACTTGCGCGTTTTACGATATTCCACCAAGATCCGTTGCTTAAACCACACAGCGACCGCTAACAAGATCGGCAAGGTCAACATCACCACGATCGCTAATTGCCAGTTGATCATGAACATAAAAAACAGCGCGGTGGTGATGTTCATCAGCGCCCAAGTTACATCCAATAAGCCCCAAGTCATCAGATCGGCGATCCGGCCCGGATCGGAGGTCATCCGTGACATAATCCAACCGACCGGAGTCCGATCGTAATACGAAAACGAGAGCGATTGTAACCGTGCAAACATCGTTTTCCGCATGTCATATTGGACACGATAGCCTAACACCCCCGTTAAGTAGATGAAGGCAAACACAAAGAAGATCTGTATGACCATCAATACGCCGTATTGCGTAAGGATGCTGATCAACGCCTCGCGATTTTGTCCGATAATGCCTTCATCCACGATCCGCTTACTTAAGAAGGTAAAATAGGACTCTAGGCTAGATACGACCATGATCGACACTAAAAACCCCGCGACCCATTTCCAGTGAGGTCGCAATTGCCCTAACAAACGTAGCAGGGTTTTCCCGTTAAACTGTGTGGTAAATTCTTCTTCCTCAAAGCGATGTTCGTCACTCAAGGCTCAATTCCTTTTCTAATTCCTCGTCAATCCGAGATTGCATATCGTAGATCCGTGCGTAAATGCCGTCGGGGTCGCGCAAGAGTTGATCATGTGTCCCCATTTGTGCGATTGTGCCTTGATCAAACACGATGATCAGATCAGCATTCATGACGGTCTGAATCCGATGTGCGATGATAAAGGTGGTGCGTCCGGGCATCAGCTGTTTGAGCGCGCTACGGATCGCCGCTTCGGTTTCGGTGTCTACGGATGAAGTCGCATCATCTAAGATCAAGATGCGTGGGTTCTTCAATAAAGTACGCGCCAAAGTAACCCGTTGTTTTTGCCCACCCGAAAGCGTCACGCCACGCTCACCGACCAAAGTGTTATAGCCTTCTGGAAAACTCAAAATCACTTGGTGAATCGCGGCGGCCTTTGCGGCAGCTTCCACTTCAGCCTCCGTTACATCACGTCCAACACTGTAAGTAATGTTTTCGCGGATCGATCGTGAGAACAAAAATGGCTCTTGCTGCACAACGCCGATGTTACGCCGCAAAAAATCACGCGGATATTGATTCAACTCGATCCCATCAAGGCGAATACTGCCCTGTTTATATTCATAGAAACGATTCAACAAATTGGTGATCGTCGTCTTACCCGATCCGGTTGCACCCATCAGCGCGATCACCTGCCCCGCTTTGACGGTAAAGCTCACATTTTTTAACACAGGCAAGTTGGGATCATATTCAAATGAGACATGATCGAATACCACCTCACCTTTGAGATCCGCCACAGGGGGCGCGCTGTTTTCTTCTAATGGTTCACGATCTTCGCGGATCACCTCGGCCACACGGTCATACGACACTAAGCCCGTAGACATCTGCACGATGATCCGACCTAAGTTACGCATTGGGAAGATTACATAGACCAACATACCCGCGTAAGCCATATAATCGCCAACCGTGAGCGCGCCATCTAAAACCATTAACGCGGCGATCAAATACCCGCCGATCAATTGAACCCCGGTGATCGCGTCGGTGATCGGCCAGTAAAACGAGTGCATGACCAACTCATCGCGCCCTAGCTCATAGTAGTGCCAATTTTCTTTCTCAAAGCGTTTGGTTTCATACGCTTGGCGGGCGAAGGCCTTCACCACGCGCACCCCTGTCAGGTTCTCTTGGAGACGGCTAGATAAGATCGCTTCTTGATTTTGTACCGCCTCATACCGTTGTGAGACCCGTTGGAAAAACCACAACGACACCCCAACCACCAACGGCACAACTAACGATGAAAACAACGCCAGTTGCCAATGGATCGCGGCGATCGCCGCAAAATTGATCAAGAATAACAAGACAATCCGGCCGACTCCGACTCCCTGTTCAGCGAAGAATTGGCGCACCGCGTCTACATCGGAGGTACTCCGTTGCAGTAGATCGCCTGTTTGATTTTTGTCATGATAAGAAAATGACAAACGTTGGATATGGTCAAACAGGTAATTTCGGAGGCGGTAAGCGATCCCTTCGGACGTGCGGGCCGCGGCACGTCCACTTAAAAAGGTAAACCACCCTTCCGCACCTGCTAAAAACACAAAACCCAACGCGATCAACACAAACACCTGTAACGGCGGCGTAGTGATCGGCAAGGTTTCGCTGAAAAAGCCAGCTAAAACGGGTTGATCGGTGGGCAAGATTGTATTCGGCAACGCATGTAAGAAGATCGTATTCGGTTGCAACAGGATGTTATCGACAAAATAGCGCAACAATAACAGCGTGCCGGATTTTGCCAAAGCCGCAATGCCTAACGCAAGCGTCGCCCAAATATAGATCCAACGATACCCATACATCAAGCGCCATAACCCCAAAAGACGGTTTTTCGTCACGTCTTTTTTCAGGTCATAATCGGGTTGTTGCACCCCTTGAGGTGCCGTTAAAGTAGTTGTAGGCAAGAGGAAATCTCTCCACAAAACACGGTTCAGTTATTTACGGACGGGGTGATAAAACGACGGCCAATCAGTGATCTACATCTACCAGTTTACAATCAAATTGCAGCATTGTAAAAAATTTGAGTAGATTAAGCGCTGTGCCTAGTTAGGATAACATCAAACTGCTCCCGACAAATGAACTCTTATGAACCATTAGAGGCTATCGTGATAGTTACAGACGTGTCTAGGATACACTATCTTTTCCCATTTTGTAAACGACCTCTTTTGAAAAAATTCAATTGGAAAATCCGAAATGGCGAAATGTTAAAAAATGTTAGGTAAAAAACCCATCTAATTTTAAAATTCCCGTTGCTTCATTTAACGGATTATCCCTATTCTGTTAAACCAGTCTGGTTAGTATCCATAGCTGGAAACAGATTGTTTTCGCAAGACTTTTCCAACATTGGATACCTTACAGGAGAAAAAAACGTATGTTGAAAGTCAAGAATTGGGTACTCTTCCTCATGCTGGCGCTGCTCATCTCGGTAAGCGGTGTGATGGCCCAAGAAGAACCGACCGGGACGATTGTAGACATCGCCGTGGGTGATGAAAACTTCTCGACCTTGGTGGAACTGGTGACTGCCGCTGGCTTGGTGGACGTGTTGAGCGGCGAAGGCCCCTACACCGTGTTTGCCCCCACCAATGAAGCGTTCGCGGCCCTGCCTGCGTATGTGGTTGAATACCTTAGCACCGACACTGAACTGCTCACCCGCATCCTGACCTACCATGTCGTCCCGGGTGCCGTGATGTCCACCGACATCACCGAAGACATGATGGCGACCACGGCGGAAATGTCCACCGTTGGCGGCGAAATGATGGAAAGCCAACTGACCGTCAACGTCACCGATGAAGGTATCATGGTAGACGGCGCGATGGTTGTGACCCCGGACATCATGGCCACCAATGGCGTGATCCATGTGATCGATGCGGTTCTCGTCCCCGCGATTGAATTGCCAGAAGTAGATCCGTTGAGCGTCACCGGTGACCTGATCACCGCGGGTAGCTCCACCGTAGGCCCCTTGAGCGCCGCGATCGTGAGCCAATTCACCGATGAAGGTTACGCAGGTCAAGCTTCTGTAGACATCGCCGGCACCGGCACCGGTTTCACCCGCTTCTGCGAAGCTGGCGAAACGGACATTGCCAACGCGAGCCGCCCGATCCGTCAAGAAGAAGCGGACAAATGTGCCGCCTTGGAAACTCCCCGTGAACCGATCGCCTTCAC
Organism: Anaerolineae bacterium; assembly: GCA_025454525.1. GTDB lineage: Bacteria > Chloroflexota > Anaerolineae > Aggregatilineales > Phototrophicaceae > JALOOG01. The sequence goes on from JALOOG010000013.1 coordinate 24,545, forward strand.
TGTGGCGACCGATGCGTTAGCGGTGGTGGTGAGCGAAGAAAACGATTTTGCAATTGACCTGACCACTGAAGAAATCGCGGCGTTGTTCTCAACTGCCACCAACTGGTCTGATGTCCGCCCTGAATGGCCGGCCGAACCGATCACCCGTTACACCCCCGGCACCGCCAGCGGTACCTATGACTACTTCATTGACGAAATTTTCGACGGCGATGAAACCCTCCTGCAAAATGCGGCCAACGTGAACCAAAGCGAATTTGATGAACAATTGGTGGCCGGTGTCTCTGGCAACCCCTTCGCCATCGGTTTCTTCGGCGCGGCCTACTACTTAGCCAACGAAGATGTGTTGAATGAAGTGAGCATCAACGGTGTCGCCCCCACTCTCGAAAATTCGTTGAACGGTGAATACCTGTTAGCGCGCCCGATCTTCATCTACACCTCACCCAACATTCTCACCGAAAAACCCCAAGTAGCGCAATTCGTGAGCTACTACCTGCAAAATGCGCCCGAAGTTTCGGCCGAAGTGGGTTACTACCCGGCGAAACCGTGGGAACAAAACTTGTCGAACTTGTTGATCCTGCCGTTCGTCGCTGGCGAAGGCATGTAAGCTAAGTTCGTTCGATGTAAGACCTTAGAGGAGAGCCGTGTGGACTCTCCTCTTTGTTAAGAAACGTTAAAATTAACGGTCAACCATATTCTTTTGCGTTATGATCCGCTATCATCACGGTTCGTTGTTCAGAAGCTCTTGAGGAAACTTTATGGAGTCCAAACTCGAAATCGAGCGGCAGTATAGCACCTCTGCCAAAGCTCAATTCCGCGCCGCCGAAGGGGAGGTTCGCCTCCAACGTCGGTTGCGTCTTGGTGAGGAGGTCATCCGCGCAATCTTATTGTTCTGTGGGGTTGTGTCGATCTTCACCACCATTGGTATTATTTACGTATTGACCACAGAATCCGCTCGATTTTTAAACGCCCGCGCATGGGTATTTAGCAAAGCCCCTGTTGTCGCTGAAACCTCCACCGCCACCCTAGAGCAAACCATCCCCGTGGGTGAAAATGTGTTGGTGGTCAATTTTGACAGCGAGACGATCCCGTTTGCAGATCGACAACTGATCCAGATCAACGATGAGATCATGCGAATCGAATCGCGAACTCGGCGCACTTTAACGGTTCAACGCGCTCAAGAAGGCACAGCGGCGGGCGTGCATAATGCCAACGCGGAAGTATTTATCGTTAACGAAGTCCAAGTCAAGCCGACTGCCCCAGTCGGGATCAACGACACTCAAGTGCAAATTCCAGCTTATGCCGCGGCCGAATTTGCCGTCAACGATTTGATCTTGATCGGTCAAGAGGTGATGCGGATCACGGCGATCAGTGAAACCGCTTTGACGGTGGAACGCGGTTTAGAAAATTCACCGATTCGGGAGATTCCGATCAGTGAAACGATTAATTACGCTGATCATCCCGGGTTTATCGAATTTTTTACCACCACCAATTGGCAACCCTCAGTCGGTGAATTTGGGGTATTACCCCTAGTCACTTCGACCCTGATGACCAGTATCGTCGCCTTATTCGTCGCAATCCCCATGGGATTAGGCGCGGCGATCTATTTAAGCGAATACGCACCGCCCAACGTCCGTAACACGCTTAAGCCGATTTTGGAAGTTTTGGCCGGTGTACCAACGGTGGTCTATGGGTTCTTTGCCTTAACGTTTATGACCCCGTTGTTAAAGGCGATTTTTGGTGATCAAGTGCAATCCTTTAACATGCTTTCGGCGGGATTAGTCGTTGGGATCTTGATCACGCCGCTGATTAGCTCTATGTGTGAAGACGCGATCAGCGCCGTTCCCCGTGCATTACGTGAAGCCTCTTATGGTCTAGGCGCGACCAAATTTGAAACTACGATCAAGGTGGTGCTACCGGCCGCGCTCTCTGGGGTGTTAGCGGCGATCATCGTCGCAACCTCGCGGGCAGTGGGTGAAACAATGGTGGTTGCATTAGCAGCAGGGCAAGGCCCAAATTTCACCTTTAACCTGTTCCAAAGCGCCGAAACCATGACCGGCCATATCGCCCGGATTAGCAGCGGTGACATCAGCCAAACCAACATTGCTTATGATAGCATTTTTGCGATCGGGATGTTGTTGTTTGTCTTAACGCTTGTCCTCAATTTGATCAGCAGTTATGTGTCGGAACGCCTACGGGAGCGGTATTAACCATGACATCAAAGATCGAAAATGGGGTTTATCGGACAAATATTGCGAAGCGCCATGCGCGTGGCGCAAGGATGAGAAATTTCTTTTTCTCATCGCTAATCATCTCGTTTATCGCGTTGATTGTGTTGGTTTTGACGATCCTCAATCAAGTATTTGGGTTGGTTGCCGTTGAATACGCGATCACCCCCTCAGATTTATCGGAACGCCCACTAGAAGAATTAAATACGCAAGAGTTGGTCGAGGTTCTAGAGACTCAAGGCGGGGTTGGCCCGTTGCGCGTGTTGATGCGTGACTCGTTAAGTCGTGTTCCCACCGAACAATTTACCAGTGCGCCTTTAAGCGAAGTCTTACGCGGTAGCCAACTCCCTGAAGGATCTGCCAACAAAACAGTGCGCGATCTCACGCCCGACGAAATCGCACAAATTCTCGCTACCAATCTCTCAAGCCAAGCGGTTTTAGAGCGGATTCGGCAAGACATTTTAAAGCCTTCCGTTCAAGCGACATGGACATTTGTCGAAAGTGTGTTTAACCGTGAGCGCATCGAGATCACGGTAGAAGATCGTTTCCCTGATGCGGTGATCGAATGGCGCTCTTGGTTAAATCTCGATTTTGTGGTGTCCTCACAAAGCACCAACCCCGCTGAAACCGGAATCGCGCCTGCATTATTAGGCTCACTCTGGCTGATGGGGATTACGATCCTTATCGCATTCCCGTTGGGAGTGGGTGCAGCGATCTACCTAGAAGAATATGCCAAAGACTCTTGGTTGAACAAACTGATTGAAACCAATATCCGCAACTTGGCCGGCGTGCCATCGATCATCTACGGGATGTTGGGCTTAGCGATCTTTGTGCGTGCGCTTGAACCGATTACCAGTGGTGCGGCCTTCGGTTTGGTCAGCGAAAACGGACGCACAATCATCTCCGCCGCGTTAACGCTCTCACTGTTGATCTTACCGATTTTGATCATCAACGCCCAAGAAGCGTTACGCGCTGTGCCGTCTACCATCCGTGAAGCAAGCTTTGGGCTAGGCGCTACCAAGTGGCAAACGATCTCACGCCAGATTCTACCGGCCGCTCTTCCGGGCATCATGACCGGAACGATCCTCGCGCTTTCGCGTGCCGTGGGTGAAACCGCCCCGTTGATCGTGGTCGGCGCGGCCGCTTATATCAATGCCAATCCAGATAACCCCTTTGTGAAATTTACTGCGTTGCCGATCTTGGTCTATAACTGGACGGGTGATCCCAACGATCAATTTCGGAACATCGCCGCGGCAGCGATTATCGTCTTGTTGATCGTGCTGCTTACCATGAATTCTACCGCGATTTTCCTACGGAATCGCGCTGTGAACAGGAGAGTTTAATCCAATGGCTGAAAAAGCTAAAATACAAGCCAACTATGCGCTAGAGGCTGATAACGTCGATATTTACTACGGAAGCTATCGCGCCGTGAAAGGGGTGAGCCTCGGCATTGAAACGAAAAAGATCACCGCTTTTATCGGGCCATCCGGTTGCGGTAAAAGCACCGTGTTACGCGCCTTTAATCGCATGAATGACCTTGTTCCCGGTGCGCGGGTAGAAGGTGAGATCATCTACCGCGGTCAAAACCTGTATGGGAGAGATGTCGATCCGGTGGAGGTACGTCGTCGGATCGGAATGGTGTTCCAAAAGCCGAATCCGTTTCCCAAGAGCATCTACGATAACGTGGCCTATGGCCCACGCATTTTAGGGATGCGCGATCGTCGCACTTTAGATGAGATCGTCGAAACCAGCTTACGGCAAGCGGTGTTGTGGGATGAAGTCAAAAATGATCTGAAAAAATCCGGTTTAGCGCTCTCTGGTGGGCAACAACAACGGTTGTGTATTGCCCGTACTTTAGCCGTTGAGCCGGAAGTGATCTTAATGGATGAACCCTGCTCCGCGCTTGACCCGATCGCCACACAACGCATTGAAGAACTGATGCGCGATCTCTCTAGCACCTATACGATCATCATCGTCACCCACAACATGCAACAAGCGCAACGAGTCTCCGATTACACCGCGTTTTACAACATCCGTAAAGCGGAAATTGAAGGCAAAGAAACCCGTTGGGGTGAATTGGTAGAATTCCAACCGACCGATCAAGTCTTTAGTAACCCGATGCAAGAAGAAACCGCCGATTATATCTCCGGCCGTTTTGGTTGATCAGCCCACAGGGGGTGCAAACTCGCACCCCTTTTTATTTTTCCCCAAAACGTTAACGATACAGTTCCCATACAAATTGCATCGCACGCGCAATCTGGGTACGGTTTAATTCATTCACTGAACGCGGGATCACCAGAAATTCAATCGGATTGCCTCGCTGTTCGATCTCTTGCGCTCGCTCTACCCCTACCGTGGCAAAATCTGCATATGCGCCATACATCACGAAATAAACGAGATCGGGCGCATCCGTCGGAGGTAAACGGACATCCGTTGCATTCACCGTGATCACCGCGGCCACTTGATAATATTCGGCCGCATAGAGGCTGGCGATCTCCCCGCCTTTGCCATACCCAAAAATCACCGCCCCTAACGGATCTGCCGTGACTTCGGCGCGCACCTCCTCCAGAATTTGATCAATTTGGGGTGTGACATACTCGTTATAGGGTTCAGGGTATTCGCCAAAATTCGGCACAACCAACACCACGTTATGCTGATTAGCGGCTTCGGCAAAAAACGGGATCAATTCCTCTGCACGCTGAAATTGATCACCTAACACCACCAAGATCCCCCACCCAGGCGCGGGCATCGGGTTGATCGGCACGAATAAGTAGTAATCTATCCCGTCTTTTAGGCGTAACTGTTCGCGCCATGCGCCTAACTCTAAAGAACTCCGGTAGAGATCAAAAACATTGGTATTGGCAAACAACAAGCCCATCATCGCGATCAAGATCAGTAAAAACAGCACCCGTAAGGGGTTAAACTCACGGGCGCGTTTTTGCCATCCACCATGATCGGCGCGGAGGTTTTGTCCGTATTGTTGGGCGTTGATCAAGGCGCGAATCGCTTCATCGGGTTTAAGTCCCGTGGCTGAAGTAGCGACTTTGAGCGCGATCTGATCTTCTGCAAAAGTCGGATCAAGCGTTAAAGCTTTGCCTAAGGCTTTAGCGGCCTCTGACAGACGCTGCTGCTTGTAAAATTGCAACATCTGCACGTAATATTCAGCGGCCCGATCTAACTGTAAGGGATCGTCTTTTTCTAAGCGGATCACCGCTTTTTGAGCCAATTCACGCAATTCGATCACCGAGTCTTGAGCCGCTAAGACACGCAAAAATGGCAACGCGCTTAAGTCATGTTGCCGAACCGCGGCGATGATCGCTTGGCGGCGTTGTTGAGGATCGGGGTGTTGAAAATCAGCCATGAGTCCAATGAGAGGGGGTCGCCCCCCTCACCCTAAGAACCTTGACGGAAAGCGGGTTCGCTGATCCACACATCACGCGAAAAACGCGAAGCGCTTTCGATGATCAGGTCATTCCGATACCCATAAGGCAATTGATACACATTTAAGCCGTTAAACACCGAGATCACCGGCTCAAATACCCCGGTGGTACTGTTAAACACGCTGTTAACAGGTTCACAAGCCGTCTGATTGGTGTCTGAACAGATCTCTAAGGTGACTTGTACCGCCGCCGCACCCTGTACATCCAACAGATAACGCACGCGAATATTGTTCCATGAAACTAACGTTTTACCCTCTTCTTCGATCTGAATCGGGCTACGAGTTGGGATCGGCGTGGATTGATTCAGCAACAAAGCCAACGGGCCGTCTCCTGTCGGTGTGGGTGTCGGGCCGGGGCCATTGCACCAGCTGGCATCACAGAAGGTCAACGGGCGGCGACCTTCTAAGGTGTCTAAGGTGCGGAATGCGTCCTCTGACAATGTAGTGAAGCGGCGATCAATAAACACCGCGAAACCTTCTCCGGTCACAAACATCATGTTAGAGGTATTGAAGTTGCGATACCATGCCCGGAACTCGGTATCAATGGGCATCACCCCCATGTATTGCAAGGCCGCCACATCTAAATAGGCAAAGGCATAACGTGAACGTCCGCGTAAACGCTCATCTTCCGGCGCATCGATCACATCTTCTTCCACCGGAATCGGCGGATTTTCGTACAGATCATTGGCAGCACGCTCATATTGTAGACACACCGCTTGACGGTTGGTAACATCTTGCACTTCCGGTAAGGGAAGCGGTGCAACCGTTTGATTGACCAACGTCACTAAAATTTGTACCATCGGCTCACACCGATTCGCGAGGTTATCGCCTTGCCAACCAGTGGGGCGAACCCCTGCGCCTAAGGTTTGATCCGCTAACGATTCAAGGTTAAAACGCAAGTTGCTGTAGGTTTGCGACGGTGAACCTTGTACCGTCCCTGACCACCCTTCTGGCCGTTCACCGAAACCCAGACGATCATCCGTCAAGCGCTCTAGATCGGTGAACAATTCAGTCGTAAAGGTGGAACTGGTCGCATCGCGATTACCAATCCAGCCAGAAGGCCGTGTCTCTAGTCCCAACAATTCATCGGCCAACCGCTCTAGATCCCCCCGTAAACCCGAAAGTAAACTTTGTGTCGTCTCTGGGGTGGAGATCTGATCCGACACTGGTGGGAACAATTCATCGGTGATCTCATCACGCACCGACGCACAATAATTGATCACCGAGTCCGGAGTTTCGGGACGGGTGTTAAACTCAATGTCTAAGATCCGTAAGATGTTCTGGATCGTGCGGCTACACCGGAACACCGGACGCGCACCAACCCACCCTTCCGGGCGCAGATCGGGATCGCCATAGACTTGATCGGCGATCAACTCGATGTCATGGCGCACATTGCGGGCCAGCAATTCTGCATTAGCGGTGGTTGCACCGAACCATTCTGGCGGGCGAATCCCTAACCCGAACACCTCATCAGCGAGTTGTTCTGTGTTAAACCAGAGATCCGCGGTGAACTTGGTTGAAGTCACATCTTCATTGACGATCCACGAAAACGGACGCGATCCGCTATAAACTTCATCGGCTAAGGTATTGAGATCCGACTCTAAATTAAGCAAAAATAACTGAAACAAATTCGCTTGCGGCGCGGGGGATGCCCATACGATGCCCGCTACCACAAGTAGAAGCGTGGTCAACACCGCTAAAAATCGTTTGCTCATGCCACATCCTTTGATAACCGGCGGTACGATGACATCCCCAATTATACACATCTACCGTGAAACGAAAACCGACTCCCCTCCAAGTGAGGTAATCGCTTCAAAAGACCTCACCGAAAAGTCGGCACAGATGTTACGAGTTTTCCGTTCATCTGTGCGATGATTCAGCGAATATAACTCGTTTTTTAAGAGTATCGGATGACACTCTAGTTGATTTTCTCGCATTCTCAATGTTAATCTTACAATCAAGCTTATGATGTGATCACCGCTTTGTTTTGATGATCCTAACATAACCAATATTTCGTTTTTCAAAAAGATCAGTCTTGGACTCATCAAAGGCTTAGGCCGCATTCGTGTAAGACTTAGAGACTTTGTTTAGATTGTAATTACAGTACATGCAACCACACAAGGAGCTTGAACTATGGCGGATAACAAAGGTCTCTGGAATCAAATTGCGGGCAATTGGAAACAATTCACCGGTTCTATCAAAGAACGTTGGGGCGATCTGACCGATGATGAGATCACCCAATTGGAAGGAAAACGGGATCAATTGGCTGGCAAGATCCAAGAGCGCTACGGCATCACTCAACAAGAGGCCAATCGTCAGATCGATGAATGGGCAGATAAACTCAAGTTCTAAGGTCAAAACGCGGCTCATCTCTGTGAGCCGCGTTTTTGTTAGGGGTTGACGACAATGGCTTGTCAGGGGGGGGGTTTTGCGAGACACTACAGGGGACAAAACAACCATTCAGAAAAGGCAAATAGAGCAATGAGACTCAATTGGAGACTTTGCAGCGTCCTGCTGATAATGGGGTCGATCAGCGCGTGTGGTGGGAATGAAGGCTCAACGACCGAACCACTCCCGACGGTGGTGAATGCCAATAGCACCGATCCGGCCCCGACAATGGACACATCGGTGACACTGGTCTTACCCCCGACGATCACGATCTTACCCCAAGACACCCCGACCCCAGAGATCACCATTGAAGGCGCACTCCCAATTCCGGGGCCGCGAACCTTAGTCGCATCACAAACCGAAGACCCGAATGCCAATGTGCCGTTTACGCAAATCACCTTAATTCGTACTGAAGGGCCGATCTTCGGTGGATCCCCCCAACCCCCACTGAACATCGAAATTCAGGCGAACGGCACGGTGACTTATGGAGAGGCCAGCGGGCAATTAGCGCAAGCAGAAATTGATCAGATCAACACCTTGATCCGTGAGGTCAACTTCTTTGGGATGCAAAATAACTTCATCAGTGAAGCACCCGTAACCGGATCGGATGAATATGTGTATCAGTTGACGATCTTACGAGGTGAACAAGAGCGTTTGATGACCGCTCGTGATGGCTTCTTGCCGCAAGAATTACGGGATATGTTGGCTTATATCCTGAATGCGACCCAACGGGCGACATCATCCTAATATGAGCGATCAACCTACATTTGAAGTCGAATTGACGGCAATGGCACATGGTGGGAGCGCCTTGGGGCGTTATCAAAATCGCACTGTGTTTATCCCCTATACGATCCCAGGTGAGCGGGTCTTGGCACGGATCACCTCGGAAAAAGCGCGGGTGATTTTCGCGGAAGGGGTCAAGTTGATCGAAGCATCGGCGGATCGAGTCTATCCGGTTTGTCCGCATTTTGGGCCGGGGCGTTGTGGGCGCTGCCATTGGCAACACATCGATTATCAAGCTCAATTGTTGCTCAAACAAGATGTGATGAGCGATCAATTGGCACGAGTCGGCGGCCTAGATGATGCAACCATTGAACAGATCATCCGGCCGATCCTCGCAAGTCCAGAAGAATGGTACTATCACCACCGGATCACCTTACAAGTGACCGGGGCGGGCGATCTGGGTTATCCGAGTGCATCCGGTGAAGCGGTGTTTCTGATCCAAGAATGCCATATCATCCGGCCGGAATTGGTGGATTTATTCACTCAATTTGATTTTGATGTCACCGGAATCGATCGGCTTCAGTTGCAATTGGATAGTGAAGGCGCGCACATGATCATCCTACACATTCAGGATGAGGAACAAGTGCCGGAATTGCAAACCGATTTAACCACCAGCATCAATGTGTTGTTGCCAGAAGATGAACCGATCAACCTTGTCGGGGATTCATCGTTACGTTACACGATCGGCGATCGGGTGTTTCGGGTGACAGCAGGGTGCGAGTTTCGATCGAATCTATCGCAATTGCCACGCTTGATCGAGGTGGTTTTAGGTCAATTGGCATTAACCGGAACGGAAAACGTTTTAGATCTATACGGGGGAGTCGGCGTATTCAGCGCGTTTATAGCGGATCAAGCGCGCCGAGTCACATTGATCGAACGGTATCCCCCTGCCCTTACCGATGCGGAAATTAACCTCGCCGCTTATGAACATATCGACTTGATCGAAGGCCCGATTGAAGACGTTTTGCCAGAATTAGAAGATCGCTATGACGCGGCGATCCTAGATCCACCAGCTGAAGGGCTAAGTTTAGCGGTGCTGGATCAGGTGAAAGCGTTGAAGATCCCGCGTTTAGTCTATATCAGTGCTGATCCGGCCACTTTTGCACGCGATGCGAAAAAATTGATCGCCCATGGCTATCAATTATTACAAGTGCAACCCATCGATCTCGCACCTCAAACCTACGAAATCCATGCAGTGTCATTGTTTAAGTTAGGCTAAAATCTTGACATCCCTAACGACTATTGTTAGACTTAGATAATCTTAATGTTTCATGAGAGTCTGTAATTACTTTCATGAAACACCTCCTTTTACACAAACACAGCAGGAGAAAGTATCATGGCAGCGAGGGCGCAGGGAGTCGTTAAGTGGTTTAGCAATGAAAAAGGGTACGGGTTCATCCGACAGGAAGACGGGACGGATGTCTTTGTACATTATTCAGCGATTCAGTCAAAGGGGTATCGCTCATTGGCTGAGGGGCAAAGTGTCACCTTTGAGGTGATCGAAAGCGAAAAAGGCAAACAAGCAAGTAATGTGCTTTTGGTAGAAGCTTAAAACCCAGTCGCTAAATTTTAACGTTGATCAGCGGTATGATCCCCTATAATGAAATGCCGCTGATTAACTGGCATCAAGCCACCAAAGTTAAAGGATAGCGCCTTGGATTTAAATTTACAGGAGATTCGCCGGATCGCGGAGGAGATCGCATTAAATACGGCCCCCGTGTTGATGGATTACTATCAAAAACCGCTGCAATACACCAGCAAAACCTCGAAAGTCGATATTGTCACCGAAGCCGATAAAGCCAGCGAAGCGCGCATTGTAGCGCTATTGCAACAGCATTTTCCCGATCATCACATTGTGGGTGAAGAAGGCGGAGGCATGGGAGCGCCTGCTGAAACGGCCCGTTATTTTTGGTATGTTGACCCCTTAGACGGCACGGTCAACTTTGCCAACCATATCCCGATGTTTTCGATCAGCTTAGCCCTCACCGATCGAGAGCGGCGGCCCTTAGTAGGAGTGGTCTATCATCCGGTCGCGCATGAACTGTATAGCGGCGCGATCGGGCATGGGGCAACGCTCAACGATACGCCGTTACGCGTTTCCCAAGCGACTGAATTGATCAATTCGGTGGTGGCCAGTGGTTTCCCCTACTCCAAAGCGATTGATCCCGATAACAATATACGTGAATGGGGTGAATTTGTCACACGGACACGCGGTACACGCCGCATGGGATCGGCCGCACTAGATATGTGCTATGTGGCGGCCGGACGCTATGATGGCTACTGGGAACAGAAATTGCACCCTTGGGATTACTTAGCAGGCGCGGTCTGTGTGCAGGAGGCCGGCGGCCAAGTCACCGATTACACGGGCAAGGATGACCCGTCAATCTATCAGCACGGTCGGATCGTTGCGAGTAACGGACACATCCACGACGAGATGATCGCGTTGCTCGCATCAACCGCTAGTTAGACCGGAACAAGAGCAACGTCGCTCCCAAAGCGATCACATCTCCGTCATTGAGCAACCGCCCTTTCTCGTTGACGGGGGTGTTATTGACCGTAGTGCCATTGGAACTGCCAAGATCCACAATCATCCACCGATCTTCAACACGGGTCACTTTGGCATGAGGACGCGAAACCGACGGATCATATAAGCCGATCTGCCATTGATGATTTACAGTGGCACGGCCGATCAAAAATTCATCACGATTCAGATCGATCGTCTCACCTTCTTGGGGGCCGGTGGTGATCACCAATTTTCCGCCACCGCTATTGAGCATCGCCGCGATAAACGTGCCGGTTTCGCGGGCGCGTTGCACATCCTCATCGCTCACCACCGCCGAAAACAACAATTTTGGCACAAACAAGCGGATCTCATCCCCAGAAGCTAACGGAAATGCGTCCCCGATCTGTTGATCGTTCACAAACGTGCCGTTAGCGCTACTCAGGTCGTTAAGCATAAACACCCCTTCACGGTAATTGATCACCGCATGTTGGCGCGAAACGTGCTGTTCCGGAATATAAATATCATTGCTAGAAGCGCGTCCGATCGTCACGGTTGCGCCTTCTGTCAAAACATATTCCATGATCTCCCCGCTTTCGGGATGCTGCCATGTGATTTTCGCGATTCCTTGCATCACTTGTTGACTCATAACACTTTCTACCCGTCCCGTTGATACACATCCTTTAGATTATGCCGCAATTTGCATCAGACGGGAAATAGGGTTTATGCTGATCTAAGTGACACAGGCGACACCGCCCACAACCTTTATGAGCTTTTCTAGCGTTAGAAGGATCAAACATGCGCGTACATTTGACCGAGATCGAATTGATCGAAGGAGACATCACTCATCAAGACGTAGATGCCATCGTCAACGCCGCAAATTCATCCCTATTAGGCGGCGGGGGCGTGGACGGCGCGATCCATCGGGCGGCAGGCAAGGGATTGTTAGAGGAATGCCGTCGGTTAAACGGATGTCAAACCGGAGATGCTAAAATCACACAAGGGTATCTGCTTAAAGCCCGGCATGTAATTCATGCGGTGGGGCCAGTTTATGAGCGCAATAACCCGATCGTGCCTCAACAATTGGCGAGTGCGTATCGGCGTAGCTTAGAGGTCGCATTTGCACAGGGGATCACCACGATCGCCTTTCCGGCGATCAGTACGGGGGTGTATGGGTATCCGATGCGTGAAGCGGCGGAGATCGCTCTCCAGACGGTGATCGCATTTGTGCAGACGCAAGAACAGATCCGCTTGGTGCGATTTGTATTGTTCGGAAAAGCGGCGTTGATGACCTTTTCAGAGGTGCTTGAAACGTTAGCCCGCTAACATAAAAACAAGGGGCCAATAGCCCCTTGTCTTGTTAAACAGGCTTGCCTTAGATTTGTTCGGGTTCAAGCGATTGTAAACCGGAAAGCACCCGTTGGAAGGCCTTGAAGTCCGCATCAGAGAACAACTGCTCAATGCGTTCATCTACGCGGGAGGTGGTTTCCATCACCACTTCACGGCATTCTTCGGCCTTGCTGGTCAAATAGATACGCACAGCGCGGCGATCACCGGGATCGGGGCGACGTTCGATCAATTCTTTGTCTTGGAGTTTATCCAAATTCGGGGTGAATGAGGTCGCGGCACGTCCGACGGCACGGGCTAATTCCGACGCATGTTGACCATCCCGCTCAAACAGCGCACGCAGGATGTACATTTCAATCACGCTTAATCCGGTCGCTTGCATTGAGTGACGGAAGATCTGATCCACATTCCGGAGCGCAATATCCAGATTGCACCAGATCGAACCATTAAAACGTAAATTGACATTGGGTTTGTTCGTGTTCATTTTGACCACCTAACTAAAATATGAATAGATTGAGTAGATACGTTTGCTGACAGCTTCAGCCCGCCATAGTAACAACTTGGTAAGTACACATTTAAACGTTTACACAATTTCTAGGTGTGTTCCATGGATTACTTTGCGACTGCCCACGTATAGTATGACACCCCTATAACGAAATTGCAACGCTTAAAATCATCCTCTGATACCTTCTAAGGGTGATCTTACGCTCATTTTGAAAAATGAGAAATTCCGCTCACCTCCGTAAAACTGTAATTACAGCTTTCATTTTAGCCGTTATTGTCACCATTTTAAAGCCTAAATATATGAAATGGTTAAACGGATAATCAGAAAACTATAAACAAATCGCCTTACGCATCGTTTGAAAGTCATGTACCGTCGTGTTAGAACATTGTCATCGCATCCGTATCTATTATTTATCATTTATACCACCAAGATGTCGTATTGGCTATAGGGAAATGTTAAGAAATTGTCTGAGTTGACTAAGCGTCAAATGAGAAAAGTAAAGAAGTGGACAATTTGTTCTTAGGCTGGCCATGATTTTTGCGTTCAATAATCGCCAATTAAATTAGAAAGTAAACCCCAAAATGGACAATTAAAAAGAGAGGATCACTCCCCTCTTTTTAAATCACAAGCGATGTTATCGCGGGAACATGGTCGCAAGGTTCACGGTATTGACTAAATTAGTCGCTAACACAGGCAACAAGCCGAGGATCAATGTACCCGCAAACGAGGCATAGATCGCCCAGTTCACATATTGGCTTGCGCCGGGTAACGCTTCACCTTCATCACCCACGGCCGCTTCATTTTCACGCAAGTACATATTCACGATGATTCGCACGTAATAATACGCGCTGACCACACTGGTTAACACACCGATGATCGCCAAGGGGATCAGACCTGCCTCTAAAGTGACTTGGAACACCAACCATTTCCCAATGAATCCGGAAGTGGTCGGAATACCGATCAAGCTCAACATAAAGAAGGCCATTAGGAACGCTAACAACGGTTGACGACGCGAAAGTCCGATAAAGTCGTCTAAAGTGACATTCGATCCATCGGTTTTTTCTAAGACCATCGCCACAGCGAACGCGCCTAAGTTGGTGAAGGTATAAGCCAACAAATAGATCAAGGCGGCTTGTGCGGCTGAGTCACCTAGGCCGGCCGTGCCGGCCGCAGCTACGGCCATCAAGATATAGCCCGCGTGTGCGATCGATGAATAAGCCAACATGCGTTTGACATTGGTTTGTGCGATCGCCACAAAGTTCCCAAGAATCAAAGTTGCAGCCGCGATCAACCATAACGTCGTTTGCCATACCGCGATCGTGCTTTCAGGTAAGGCTAAAGCAGGTAATGCGATGATCATCACACGCAAAAACGAGGCGAACCCGCCTAACTTGGCAACCACACTCATATAAGCGGTGACAGGAGTCGGCGCGCCTTCATAAACATCGGGTGTCCACATATGGAAGGGGACGACCGCTACTTTAAAACCTAAGCCTACGACAAGTAAAGCTGTTCCAGCCAGTAAATACAAGCTAGAGGCGCTTTGTGTGGCGAGAATGCCCTCTACAGAGCTAAAAATTTCCGTTAAATTGGTCGTACCAGACGCACCATAGATCAACGCCGCCCCATACACCAGAAACGCACTAGAAAACGCGCCTAAGATGAAATATTTCATGCCGCTTTCTTCTGAGCGCGCATCGTTGGGACGGAAGGCCGCCATGATATATAGCGGGATGCTCAACAACTCTAACGCCACAAAGATCACCACTAAGTCATTCGCGGCAGCCATGAACATCGCGCCTGTCGCAGAGAATAACAAGAGGATGTAATACTCTCCCCGCTCCATCTGGTGACGTTTGAGGTAATCAATGCTCAACAAGATTGAGATCGCGGTCGCTACAATTACGGCGATATTGGAAAAGCCCGTGAATTGATCGGCGATAAACATGCCTTCAAGCGCGGTCGTGCTGCTATTGTAGGCAAACAGGTTAAAGATAAAACTGACCGCTAAACCGCCTAGCGCAAGCCAAGCGGTCAGGTATTTACGGTTTTTCGGAAGGAACAGATCCACCAATAACAGCAGACACGTCCCTAAAGCGAGTGAGATCGCCGGGAAGGCCGCGCTAAGGTTTAACTGCTCCAGAGTTGGAATGTCCATGAATGGCGCTCCTAGCGTGATTAGGGTGCTTCAGAGACGCTCGCGGCGTTTTCGACCACGATTTCGTCAATGTGCGGTTGGACATAGTTCACGATCGCCTCGGTGCTGGTGTCCATGGTGTTAAAGAAACCGACAGGTTGCAAACCAATCCAGAAGATCAACACCAAGATCGGGATCAAGACGGCGATTTCTTGCCAGTGCATCGGCTCAAGGTGCTTATTTTCCTCTTTATCCAGTTCACCCAAGTAAACTTTTTGGAACATGGCTAAGGTATATACCGCCGCTAAAATCACGCCCAAAGTAGCAAACAAGGCAAAGAAGAAGCCTAAGACCTCGCTCCCGAACGCGCCCATCAGGATCGTAAACTCACCGACAAAGCCGTTTAAGCCCGGTAGACCCATGCTGCTTAACGAGACGATCAAGCTGATCGCACCGAATAACGGGAGCGCTTTCCAGATCCCGCCATAAGCGGCCATCAATTTGGTGTGACGGCGTTCATAGAGCATCCCGACCAGCAAGAACAAGCCACCCGTGCTGATACCATGGTTGATCATTTGCAAGGTTGCGCCCTGTAAGCCTTGTGCGTTGAGTGCAAAAATGCCCAACACCACAAAACCCATGTGACTCACCGATGAATAAGCGACCAATTTTTTCATGTCCACTTGGGCATAGCTCACCCACGCGCCGTAGATGATCCCAATCACAGCTAAACCACCGACCACGGGGGCCCATGCAACCGACGCTTCTGGGAACAGCGGTAAGCAGAAACGCACAATGCCGTAAGTCCCCATTTTCAGCAAGACACCCGCTAGGATCACCGATCCGGCGGTGGGCGCTTGAACGTGAGCATCCGGTAGCCAGCTATGGAACGGCCACAGCGGCACTTTAATCGCAAAGGCGATCAAGAAGCCAAGGAATAAGAATGATTGGGTGCTAAACAGTCCGTCAAATGGGAAGCTGACTGCCCCACTCTGCACGGCGTTTACGATCTCCGGTAAAGCGAAAGTGCCGGCTTGTGTACCGACATACAACATCGCCAATAACATCAAGATAGAGCCGGCCATGGTGTAGAGGAAAAATTTGACCGCGGCATACACGCGATTTTCACTGCCCCAAATGCCGATCATGAAGTACATCGGGATCAAGGTGACTTCCCAGAAGATATAGAAGATCACCAAGTCTTGCGCGACAAATACGCCGATCATCGCCCATTCCAAGAGAAGCATGAAGCCATAGTAGAGCGCTTCACGGCCGCGTTCATGGATCACATGAGAACGGAAAGACGCAAAGACCGCGATCGGGGTGATCACAGTCGTTAACAACACCAATAACAAACTGATGCCATCAATCCCGACATAGTAGCTGATGCCGTATTGGGGGAGCCAATCATTGCGTTGCACCAATTGGAGCGCGGGATCGGCCGAGTTGTAATTGGCCCACATCAATAACGACGCAAAAAAGGTCAAAATGCTAAAGGCAAAAGCGACCCATTTAAAGTTTTCACGGTTCTTTTCTGCATCTAGCAGCGCCATTCCCGCAATGATCGTCAGCCCAACCATCGGTAGAAACAGCGTCACGGTGGTCAGTGACAAACCTGTATTTTCCATAACCTTTTATCTCCCAATTGCAGGTAACAACATCAAAAGCACCACGGCTACCACGCCGACCAACAGCGCAATAGCGTAAATCCGTACATAACCCGTCTGGGAGCGGCGCAATTGCCCGCTAAACCATTGGGTGACACGCCCAACCCCATTTACGATCCCGTCAATAATGCCAAGATCAAACGGTTTGCTCAACAACTGCCCGATCGAGTTGAAGCCTTTCCAGATCACCGTGTCATGGAAGTAATCATGGAAGAAGTTCCAATCAACCACGTTAGCAAGGAAATTTGAGGCACGGGTATAGGGCATGATAAACACCGCATTGTAGATCTCATCCCAGTACATGCGACGGTTAGCAATGCGCCAAATATCGCGGCTGTTGGCATCCACTTCCAACGGGTCTTTGTTATCCGCATTGACAGCACGGCCACCCCCATAGAGGAGACGTGCTAATACCAACGCACCGATCCCGATCGCTAAGGCGGTTAAAGCGACAATCGGGTTAAACGGCGGCGCGGGATGTCCGCGGGCGATGCTAAAATCCAAGAAATCGGATAAAGCATGGCCGCCGAATGTGCCATAAAAGCCAAAACTGAAGATGTTGGCAAGGCCGCTTGGGATGTTGATGAAACCGACAAACAAGCTGAAGAACGCTAAGATCATGAGCGGGACGGTGATCTGCCAAGGGTTCTCAGAGGCGTTTTCAGCCGCTGGAGTACGCGGTTTGCCATGGAACACCATTTCGATCTGACGACCCATGTAAAACGCGGTCATACCGGCCGCGACGATTAAGAACCCTAACGCGATCACGCCGCGCAAGTCCCCATCCCCAAGGAACAACTTCCACGCATCCGCGAGGATCTCGTCTTTTGACCAGAAGCCAGCAAACGGATAGATCCCGGCAAGGGCCAGCGTCCCGATCAAGTATGTCCAATAGGTGATCGGCATTTTTTGGCTAAGGCCGCCCATATTTCGCATATCTTGGGGATCAAATGGGGTTTCATGATGTGCGTCGTGTGCATCAGCATGTTGTGAGACAGCCGGATTATGATCACCAAGGCTATGATCATCGTGTTCCCCATGCGCGTGATCATGATGTTGACCGTGATCATCGTGGCGGCCATGGCCATGATCGTCATGTCCGTGTCCGTGGTGATGTCCGTGTTCGACACCATGGATCACCGAACCGCTCCCCAAGAATAACAACGCCTTGAAAAAAGCGTGGGTGATCATGTGGAACATAGCCGCAGCA
This sequence comes from Anaerolineae bacterium, assembly GCA_025454525.1. Taxonomy (GTDB): domain Bacteria; phylum Chloroflexota; class Anaerolineae; order Aggregatilineales; family Phototrophicaceae; genus JALOOG01. The sequence goes on from JALOOG010000013.1 coordinate 42,746, forward strand.
TACGCCCCCATCCCCACCGCGGCCACCATAAAGCCTAATTGACTCACGGTGCTATAAGCGAGGACGCGCTTGATGTCGAATTGTCCGATCGCGATAAACCCGGCAACGATCGCGGTTGTCGCACCGACAATTGTGATGATCAACGAGGTGATCTGGAAGCCATCGATCGTGGCATAGTACAAGAACACATTAGAGCGCACCATGATATACACACCCGCCGTAACCATCGTAGCGGCGTGGATCAAGGCACTGACTGGAGTTGGGCCGGCCATCGCGTCCGGCAACCACACAAATAACGGAATTTGCGCGGATTTACCCGCCGCCCCCAAGAGTAAGAACAAGGTGATCAAGATCAACACGGTGTGAATATCTAACGAAAACGGCCCAAAATCGATCATCCGTCCGCGAGTTTCAGCGATCCCATCCTCACTGATTACACCTGTTTCAAGCGTTTCGCCGTCTTTCAGCTTGGCTAAGGCGATCGTTTGATTGAACACACCCAATTGGGAAAAAGTAAGATGACTGTTGTCATAGTACACGGGGGCAGCGGCATGACCGTGTTCTTCCCCTTCAGCACCATGCGCTTCGCCTTCGCCTTCGCCTTCGCCGTGTCCATCGCCTTCGCCTTCAGTTTCTTCGGCGATTAAGATAATTTGCGATCCTTCGTGTTCGCCTGAACCTTCTTCGCTGTGATCATCGCCTTCACCGTGATGATCATCTCCAGAGCGGAGATTTTCCATCGCGGTCACATTAGCGACTTCAGTCGGTTTGTAAAAGTCCAAGGTGCCGAACGTCCAGAAGATCAAGAAGATCGCCATTAACACGCCAAAATCGCCAATCCGGTTAGCGATGAACGCCTTACGGGCCGCGTTAGCGTTGCGCCAACCTTCACCGCGGGTTTTATCCCACCAGAACCCGATCAACAGATACGAACACAAGCCCACGCCTTCCCAACCGACAAACATCATCAGGAAGTTATTCCCCGTGACGAGGGTATACATGAAAGCGAGGAACATATTCAGATACGCAAAGAAACGCGGAAAACGTGGATCGCCGTGCATATACGACGAGGCGTACAGGTGGATCAACGTCCCCACAAACGAGATAAACACCAACATCGACACGCTTAACGTATCGACGCGCTGATTCCAACCGATCTCCACACCAGCCGACGGGATCAAGATCCAACTGTTTAAAAACGGTGGGTTGATCACAGCCGCTTGGAATGAATTGGCGTTCAGGTAGCTTAGGAGTGCTAAGGCTACTGGGAACGTCAAGCCTGCGGCAACCGTGCCGATGATCGCGCTATAGCGTTCACCGAGGCGATTCCCCCAGAAAAAGTTGATAAAAGCCCCGATTGACGGAAATAAGATCATCAAGGGCGCAAGATAAGCGAGGTTTTGCATCAGCTTCAACCTTCCATTTGATGCAGCTCATCAATGTTGATGCTCTGCTTGGTACGGAAAATCGCAACGATTAACGCTAAACCGACCGCGACTTCCGCCGCCGCGACGGTGATCACAAAAAACACAAATAAATGACCTTCAAGACCGCCCCATTGACGGGCAAAAGCCACTAGCGCGAGATTTGAGGCATTCAGCATCAGCTCAACCGACATAAACACCAAGATCGCGTTACGTTTGAGCAACACCCCTAACACGCCCATCGAAAACAGGACGGCACTTAAGATAATATACGCATCAATAGCCATAGATCAGACTCCTTAATCGCCCACCGGGTCTTGTGTCGGTTGGGGAAGTTGCGGCGCATTGGTGGATACATCCGTACCCGTTTGAGCCGCGATCACACTGGTCAACGGGCGACTCACCTTGCGGCGCGTGGCGCGGGAAGGCTTGGGTTGCGAGTCTTCACGATGCGTCAAGACGATTACACCGACCATCGCCGCTAACAACAACAAGGCCACCAATTGTAACGGGAGCAGGTAATCGATAAACAACAAACCACCCACCGATTCAGGTGTACCAAAATTGGGGGCTGCGTCTCCAACCAAGTTTCCACCGTCGATCAGATCAGCGCGCACTTGACCGCTCACCGCATCAGTTTCGGCAGCCAACACTTGCAGCTTAGAAACGCCGCGTTCGATCTCAATATCCGGTAAACGATAGAGCAACGCATCTTCAGCCAACGTATTCCGGTATTCTTCTTCACGTCCCGCTTCAATCACCCGCCATTCATAACGGCCTTCGGGGATCTCAACAGATGCAGAGTCGCCTTGTGCCAAGTTAGATACGAGGATGTCAAGGTTACGGCTGTCATCAAACAAGATCGAATTTACGCGCACGATGCTGATCGCCCCAACTCCTGGGAAAGCGTTGTAGACGGTCACACGGCCATTACGACGTTGGACGGGCGTAAAATCGTCATTTAACGTGTCCACGACCAAGGCATGATCCGCTGTGGGACGCACAATCACCGTAAGTGATGACTGTGGCGCTAAGCTGATCGCACTGGTCAGCAACGGAGTCGCATCACCCGCTGCATGTATCGCGATCGTGTGATCTCCGGCTGGGACTTCGGTGAAATCAGTGGCGTGACCCGCTTCAATGTCATCAGCGAATAATTCACCATTCACATACAGGTCAACATGGGTGACGACAGGTTGCGTCGCTTCCCCTTCCATTGCGACCGTTTCAGTCTCTTCAGTGCCTTCGATCGCGGCGTTGAGTAAGCGTAATTGCGCGGTTGCGTTGACCGGTTCCGGGGTGGTTTCCGCTTGTCCAGCAAACAGGATCACCAAAGACAACATGATCACCAACGATAATACCAACGCCAGCGCCGCCCCACCGACCCATGGATAGGTGCGAACCGACTCCCCAACGGGCAAGCGTTCCGCGCCAAGCAACATGATCACGAAAAGGAACAACACCATGATCGCGCCTGCATAAACGGCGATCTGCACCATCGCCAAAAACGAGGCTTCAAGAATCAAATAAAGCACCGCGACACAGATAAAGTTGACGATCAGCCATAAGGCACTGTGAACCGCGTTTTTTGAGCCGAGCATCATCGCGGCGGCAAAAACCGCGAAAATCCCGACGATTCCGAATAAAACATTTTCTATCATTAGATTTGCGTCCTGTATGGGCGTTTGTGCAAAACTTTGTGCAGTTTAACACAAAGAGCGCCAGAGTTCAAAGTTTCTCTGGCGCTGTCTGAGCGAACACTTGCGCTTATTTCGGGTTTTCCATGTCAGGAATCGACCGATTAAACGCGCCCGGTGCGACCTGTTGCGGTGTGTCTTGGCCGCCGGCCGGAACGGGGTCAATCAACATTTCTTTGGTAAAGATCACATCACGGCGATCCGTAAAGCTTAACTGATGTTCATGCCCCAATTCGATCGCTTGCGTGGGACAAGCATCTTCGCAATAACCACAGAAGATACACCGTAGCATATTGATCTCATAGGTCTTAGCGTAACGTTCACCAGGGCTATAACGTTCCTCGTCGCTGTTTTCGGCCGCTTCTACCCAGATCGCATCGGCGGGACAAGACGCGGCACATAACGAACAGCCGATGCACTTCTCTAAGCCGTTATCATAACGACGGAGATGATGACGGCCCTTGTAACGTTGTTGGAACGGGCGCACCTGTTCAGGATATTGCAAGGTCACCGATTCTTCTAAGACGTGCTTAAACGTCGTGGCAAACCCTTTAATTACATTCATCGTCTAAAATCCTCACCCCTACCCTGACTACTGTGCAATCTTACCGCTTGGATCGGCGGGAGAGCGGTCTTCGGCCGCAACGGGCTTATTATCACTCGCTTCCGGTTCATCACCGGCCAATTGACCCAACCGCTCCAATAAATTTATTGTGCCGGAAAATAACACAAACGGGACGGCCAATAACCCACCGACCGCTTGTAACACCATATACCCTAATCCCACCCGTTCTCCAGTGATCATCGGGTCAGATTCAACATCAGGTTCTTCTTCCACCGTGGCCGGATTCGGACGGCTTAAGAAGGCCAATCCACCGAACACCACGACCGCAAACGCGATCCCAGAGATGATCATATAAGCAGTCGGGCCGAACGCATCCGCGATCACCACGGCTACGGCCGTCCAACACACCGCCAACAACGAGAGCGGTAACAACACCTTCCAACCGAACGACATCAAACGATCATAACGCAAGCGCGGCAAGGTCGCACGAATCCAGACCAAACCGATCAAGAACAAGACCACTTTGCCGATCGTAACCAGTGGCCCGACAATCGGCGCGCCGTTTTCAAGTCCGAAGCCCGTGCCGTATCCCCCGAAGAACATCGCAGCCGCGATCATGCTCACCGCGATCATGCCAAGGTATTCGGCCATCATGAACATCGCGAATTTCATGCCACTGTATTCGGTCATAAAACCTGCCGTGAGTTCCTGCTCCGCTTCTGGAAGGTCAAACGGGGCGCGATTGGTTTCGGCGATCAAAGCGATGATCAAAATGCCCGCCGCTAACGGATTCTGAAATACAAACCAATTGAGGAACAATCCGCTTTGCGCGTCGATAATATCGCGCACGCTCATACTAGCCGCGATCATCACCGGCACGATCATCGCCAAGCCAAGGCTTAACTCGTAACTGATCATCTGGGCCGAAGCACGCAACCCGCCTAACATAGCGTATTTGTTATTGCTGGCCCACCCTGCTAACGCGATCCCATACGTACCGACACTGGTGATCGCCAATAACCATAACACCCCGACCCCGGGATCGGCGATACCCATCGGAACGCGATACCAGTTGCCATCAAACCACGGGATCGTAATCGGTGGCCCTAACGGGATCACCGCCATCACGATCAAGGCCGGAACGGTCTTGAGCATCGGTGAGATCAGGTAAACTGTGCGATAAGCATCGGCGGGCATGATGTCTTCTTTGAAGATCAATTTCAATCCATCTGCCGCCGGTTGTAATAACCCCCATGGGCCGACGCGATTGGGGCCGCTCCGTTGTTGAAACCACGCGATAAACTTACGCTCTAACAAGGTGGTATAAGCAAACCCCGTCACCACGATAAACGTAAAGATCGCGGAGTACAGGATCGGGTGCAAGACCGAACATCCTTGCGAGTCCTCGCACAGGATCGGGTTGTTAAAGCCGCCGGAATTGATCATACCAATCAAACCGCCGATGATCGTCACGGTGATCAAACCTAACAAGATCACCACCGCTAACCCGCCTAATACTAAGGCGGGCATCAACGGCACTCCAAACACTCTCCGATTCGTTACCATTCGTTAATCTACCTTACTTACTCTACCGAGAGTCATCGTCATCGGAACGGCCTCTGTTGTCAAATGGCGCGGCAAAACGATACTGCCTTCCGGCGCGCCGCCGTTAACATGCGCTTTCACGCGGACACGCATCGTATCCGCCACAATTTCTACCACATCTCCGCTCTTGATGCCCAATTTAGCAGCATCGGCGCTATTGATCTCGGCATACGGCATCATGACACGCGGGTGCATCAAGGCACTCGGCAAGAACGTGCGCTCACGGTTGTATAACACGGTAGTCGGCACGATCAACATTTGACCCGCTTGTGAACGCGGCGCGTTGACCAATTCCACGGGCGCGGTATTGATGGCTTCCCCACTTTCGGCGGTTGTTTTCAGTTGCACACCCAAGCCACCGCGATTTTGATAAGCGGTACCGCCGTAATAGAGATCGCGTCCGCCCACATCAGGGAATTGCCGTTTGACATTGGAGATCTCTTTATAAGTCACCCCTGCAAACGCCGGGACGTTTTTAGCGATGTCTGCCATGACGGTTGCGGCCGAAAGTTTCGCCTTGCCACGTCCCAATTTTTCACCCAACCGCGATAACACTTGCCACGCGGGTAACGCATCGGCGATCGGGCCTTGCGCGGTATAGAAACGTTGGACACGACGTTCACCGTTGGTAAAGGTGCCGTCACGTTCGGCGAAACTTTGGATCGGGAGGATCGTATGTGCCTCGTGGCTCAAAGTCTCATCAGCAAACAGGGTCAAGTTGATCACAGTTTCGACTTCATGCACCCATTGCGACGCGCTAGGATCATCATGATAGAGATCCGCTTGGGCCACAATCAACACTTTCGGCGGGTTGATCATGATGTCTTGCGTATTTTCGGGGGTAAAGCCCATGTAATACTGTCCCATGCCATTCGGGCCGGGGAAAGTCGAAAGTAAGCCGTTGTTCGGTTTACCCACATGGCCGGTTTCAATCAAGAAGTTAGCAGCCGCTTGCATCAAAGCGCGGCTACCGTCTAAGCTAAGGCCTTCCGCTCCCGTTAAGATGATCAGGTTATTCGCTTGTGCCAGTTGTTGCGCGAGATCCGGGTTTTCGGCGCGGAGATTGCTCAAGAAATGCGCCGCCATTCCGTAATCATAGCGTAAACAGGCCGTCGCAAAGTCTTCCATACGGGTATGACGTGCGTTCGCCACGGCCAAGAATACGCCGCGTTCTTTCGCCAATTTGAGACGTAAGCGCCAGATCGGGACTTCTTCTTCAAGGTCACTGGCGATGATCAACACCGCGTCCCCTTTGCCCAAGTCGCCTAGATTCGATCCCACGCCGACTCCGACTTGTGCGACCAGATCCGCCCCCGCATGGGTGATCGGCCACGCGCCTAAGCGGGTCGATCCAACCGCGGACATCACTTCACGCAAGGCCCACAGATCTTCATTGCTCATCTGACTGCCCGCGATCGCAGCCACGTCTTTTCCGGCCGCTTTGAGGATGCTTGCCACCGATTTAAGCGCTTCTTCCCAAGTGGTTTGCATCAATTGACCGTTGGCATTGCGGATCATCGGGGATTGTGCGCGGTTTTCGCTCCGGGTGAAGTGATGACCAAAACGCGCTTTATCGGAGATCCAGATCTCATTAACTGACTCGTTTTGACGAGGCATCACGCGCTTGATCATCGCCTTGCCACCAAAATCACGATCAAGACGAATGCTTAAGCTGATATTGGAGCCGGCCGCGTCAAACGGATCGATACTAGGCACTTCCGTGAGTTCCCATGGACGCGCCCCAAACCGGAAATCGGCGGTGGTCAGCGCCCCCACCGGACAAATGTCGGTGGTATTGCCAGAGAAATAGGTATCGAAACCGGGGTTACTGTTGGTGATGATCTGAAGGCGGCGGCCGCGTTCATGGAAGGCCAAGACATCATCGCCCACCAATTCATCTTGAAAGCGCACGCAACGCGCGCATTGAATACAGCGTTCTTCATCCAAGTAGATCAGATCGCCCAACGGGACATGCTTATCAAGGTGTTGTTTGTCTTGAAACTGCATCCGACTCATGCCGGGTCCGTGTTCCATCGTCAAATTTTGCAACGGGCATTCACCACCCTTATCACAGATCGGACAGTCTAATGGGTGACTGGTGAGCAGAAATTCGATCACATTTTGACGGGCTTGATCGACTTCGGCGGTATTGGTACGGATCACCATGCCATCGGTGACTCGTTGAGTACACGCTGTCTGAAGTTTCGGCATCCACCGGACTTTAGGTTGGCCGTGTTCGTCTAAGACGACTTCCCCGGTAGCGCGGTCTTTTTCGATCGCGCCTTGTTGTACCAAACACATCCGGCACATGCCAACGGGTTCCATTTTAGGATGATAGCAAAACACGGGGATGTCATTATCCGCGTGCCACTTTGCCGCATCCACCAAGTTCATCCCTGCTGGGACATCATACTCGCGATCATCAATATAGATTTTGACCATAGCTTCTCTCATCAACTAAACGTCGTCGCTGACGTGTAAATTTATAAAAGGTGGGGTCATTTTACCGATTTTTTAAGCGATGTGCGCGTTCGAGTCCACGTTGAGCGCGATCGCGCATCACTTGCGCCAAAACCCCCCAAGTTTCCGACTTTAATCCCGCCTCACCTAAGCGGAGTGCATGTTGAAAATCGCTGACCGCTTGATCGATCAATCCAGCCTCTAGGTGCAATTCACCGCGCAACACATAACCGGACGAAAGTTCCCCGTTCTGTTCAATGGCGCGATCTAGCATAGCAAGGCGGCGCGTGAGACTTTGAGTGCGTTCGGCGGCGGTGGGAAACCAACGGCGGCGAAACCGCTCCCAAGCGTTATTTTCAACGCGAGAGGGTGACGGATCACCCTCTCCGGCGCGGGTATCGTGTACCTGCTCAGTCATCATTAGTCACCCGCGGGGACTAATCCGGTTTTTTCTGTGCCACGACCTGCGCGGCCTTGGGCCGCTCCACCTGCACGTTTTGGTGCGGCGACGGCCTTTTTCTCTTGTTTGAGGGCCGGATCAACATAGCGCTTAAATTCATCGGGGAAGTGTTTGATCGTAGCGATGATCGGGTTGGCGGCAAAGTCCCCCAACGCGCACAAAGTAACCCCTTGCATATTTTTCGCCACGTTTAAGATCAAGTCCACATCCGACGGCGCACCGTCCCCAGTGATGATCCGATCTAACACCTTGTCGATCCAATAAGTGCCTTCACGACACGGCGTGCATTTGCCACAGCTTTCATGTTTGAAGAACTTGGCCATTTTCGACGCGGCCCAAGCAATATCGATGCTGTCATCCAACACGATCACCGAAGCAGAACCTAACACCGTGCCGATTTTGTCCATATCCTCATAGGTCAATGGGGTGTCTAAAACTTCATCTGTGGCCGGCACGATTGGGCCAGAAGCACCAGAAGGTAAAATCCCCTTGATCCCGCGTCCGTCTGGGATACCACCTGCGTGATCGTAGATCAATTCGCGGAAGGTGATGCCCAATGGCAATTCATAGTTGCCGGGCTTGACGACATTGCCGCTCACGCAAAATACTTTGGTACCGGGGCTTTTTTCCGTACCAAAAGCGCGGAAAGCCTCCGGGCCTTCATAGAGGATAAACGGCACATTGGCTAACGTCTCGACATTGTTCACCACCGTCGGCTCACCATAGAGTCCGCCGCCTTTTTGCGCGGGGAACGGTGGACGGACGCGCGGTTGACCTAATTTGCCTTCTAAACTGTTAAGCAAGGCGCTTTCTTCACCGCAAATATACGCGCCCGCGCCGAGATGCGTATACACCTCACACGAATAAGTGCTACCGAGGATGTTTTGCCCCAAGTAACCCGCTTTACGCGCCTCTTCGATACATTGATCCAATTGGGTAGCCAGATCCCAAAATTCACCACGCAAGTAGATATAGACCGCTTTCGCTTGGATCGCATAGGCGCAAATCAACGCGCCTTCGATCAACTGATGCGGGTTGTTCTCCATAATTTGACGGTCTTTAAACGTGCCGGGTTCACTCTCATCCGCATTCACCGCGACATATTTCACCGGCTCATTTTTGGGGATAAAACTCCATTTCACCCCCGTCGGAAAGCCCGCCCCGCCCCGCCCGCGTAAACCAGACGCTTTGACGGTGTTGATTACTTCATCGGGGGTCATGCCTAAGGCTTTTTTCAATCCGGCGTAACCCGCGTTGTTGACATAAACATCCAATTCGCGGATGTTTTCGACTTCATGTTCACGGAACAAGATATGCTTCATAATCGTCAATCCTCTAACAATAAGACTCAGCGACTACCGTTGACTTGCTGGTTAACCTCGTTACGCCACTGTTCGATCAACACCTTCATCTTGTCCATGTCGAGGTTTTCGGCAAAGTGGAAATTGCATTGCAACATCGGCGCTTTGTCACACGCGGCCAAACACATCACATGCTCTACAGTGAACATCCCGTCGGCCGTGGTGCCGCCTTCCTCAACTTCAAGATACGCTTTTAAGTCCTCATGGAACTGATCCGCCCCGCGCAATGCACATGGCAAATCCGTACACACCTGTAACCAATATTTGCCTTTGGGTTTTTCCGAATACATCGTGTAAAAGCCCGCGATCGATTTGACTTGCGTCGCATCCATATCGCAGATCTCCGCCACTTGATCGATCCCTTCCGGACTCACCCACCCGTATTCCTCTTGGGCGATATACAACAAGGGCATCACGGCCGAACGTTTATCCGGATACTTGGACAAGGTGTGGGTGATGCGATCTTGATATTTTTGCTGAAGCTGATTCATCCGTCTTTTCCTTTAGCCGTTAACGGTCACAATCGCCCAATACAATGTCCACACTGCCGATGATCGCCACCACATCCGCGATAAAATGATTCTTGGTGATCATCGATAACGCGCTGATATGGATCAAGGACGGAGTTTTAAAGTGAACACGGCGCGGTTTATTGCCGCCCGTCCCATGCAAATAGCAACCGATCTCACCACGCGGGCTTTCAATCGCCATGTACACTTCGGCATCTGGCGCAGAGAAGCCTTCTGTCCACAATTTGAAGTGGTGGATCACCGCTTCCATGCTCTGCCCTAATTCAGAACGAGGGGGCGGGACAAATTTGCGGTTATTAGAGCGGAATCCCCCGCTGGCTTGGGTGAGATGTTTGAGCGCTTGCCGGATGATGCTCACACTTTCGCGCATCTCGCGCACCCGCACGATATAGCGATCATAAACATCCCCATGTTCACCCAACGGCACATCAAACGAATAATGGCCATAGGTCAGATAAGGGGAAGTTTTGCGAATGTCCCAATTGACTCCACTAGCACGTAAGCTGGGGCCGGTGATCCCATAGGCTAAGGCCACATCCGGCTCAATCACGCCGATCCCTTGTGTGCGATCGATCCATACTGGGTTGTTGGTCAAGAGTCGTTCGTAATCGTCAATTTTAGCGGGAAAGTAATTTAAAAACGTCTCTAAAGCGGGTAAAAATTCTTGCGGTAGATCACGCCACACCCCACCCGGACGAATATACGATCCCATCATGCGTTGACCGGAGAGCATCTCGAACATATCGAGGATCATTTCGCGCTCACGGAAGCAATACAAAAACACGCTCATCGCGCCCATATCGATCGCGTGCGTCCCTAACCAGACCAAGTGACTGTTGAGGCGCGTCAATTCTAAGCAGATCGTGCGGATCACTTGAGCGCGTTCTGGCACATCCAGATCGGTCAATTTTTCGATCGCCATGCAAAACACCATGTTATTCGACATGGGCGCAAGATAATCCATGCGATCGGTAAGCGTCACCCCTTTTTCATAGGTTTTGGCTTCAATATTCTTCTCAATGCCCGTGTGCAGATAGCCTACGTCTGGGATACAGGAGACAATCTCCTCACCATCTAATTCCAATAGCAACCGTAACACGCCGTGGGTGCTGGGATGATGCGGCCCCATGTTGAGCATCATCGTTTCGCCAGTCAAGGCGCGTTCCGAAACTAGCCCTTTGAGTTCACTTAAGTCACCCTGCCATTCATTTTGGGCAGCGGTGGTCATCGCCATGTTTGCCATCGTCCACGTTCCCCTATTTCTGACCCTTGACTTTATGTTTCATGATTTCTTCTACATTGAACGAGAACTGAATGGTTTCATACCCCAACGGGTAATCGCGCCGATGTGGGTGGCCATTCCAATCATCCGGCATCAACAACCGCCGCGGATCAGGATGTCCCTCAAAAATAATGCCCATCATGTCCATGATCTCGCGCTCTAACCAATTGGCCGCGGGCCAGATCTGGATAATCGTCGGCAGTGAAGGCGATTCTTCTTGGACATACGCCTTGATCCGTAAACGACGGTTATACAACAACGAATAGAGATGATACGCCACTGCGAAACGCCCCGGACGATGCCCATAGTCCGGGTAATAATCTACCGCGCTGATGTCTGACAAAAAGTTGTAGATCAGCCCCGTGGTATCACGCAAAAATTGCATCACACGCACGATCTGTTCACTATCGATCACGATCGTAACTTCATCGCGAAATTCGATCACTTCTTGGATCACATCCGGGAAATAAGTTTTCAGTGTCACCACTGGATCAAGCGCTTGCGCTATGTTCATGATTTATTTCGCCCATTCGTTAATACGTTCGCCGCGAATCTTCTCATGCAACGTCAAGATCCCGTGCATCAATTGTTCTGGACGCGGCGGACACCCCGCGATGTACACATCTACGGGCAGGATCTCATCCACCCCTTGCACCACCGCGTAATTGTTATAGACTCCGCCCGATGAAGCGCAATCGCCCATCGCGATCACCCACTTGGGATCGGCCATTTGATCGTAAAGTTGACGCACGACCGGGGCCATCTTACGAGTCACGCGCCCGGCCACGATCATCAAATCGGCTTGACGCGGACTAGCTCGGTTTAATTCCATGCCAAAGCGGGCCAAGTCATAATTGCTGGCTTGGGTACTCATGTATTCGATCGCGCAACAAGCCAAGCCAAACAACAGCGGCCAAGTCGCACCCGTGCGCGCCCAATTGATCGCTGTCTCCAGAGTCGTGGTGACGACTCCTAAGTTCCCTAACTTTTGTGTTACTCCCATTCTAGCGCACCCTTCTTCCACTCATATACTAAGCCAATGGTCAAAATTAAGGTAAACAGCCCCATCACGGCGAGTCCATACACCCCAAGATCGCGCAACACCAGCGCGAACGGGATAAAAAAGATCACTTCAACATCAAACAAGATGAACAACACCGCAACCAGATAGAATTTTACCGGTAACCGGCGTGTCCCCGGCCCGATCGGTTTCATGCCGCTTTCATACGGCGCAGTTTTACGCATTGTGGGATGATGCGGCCCAAAGATGCGTGAGATCACTAAGATGATAAACGTTAACAGAATGGTGATGATGATAAACGGCAGTATTGGCGCGAATTCTTGCAATGCGGTCATGCGATTTAACCTCGGTTTAGTTTGTTCTTTTTGGAACAAATGAAGTAGATAAAGGTTAGCATACCCCCTACCTATTGTCAACTTAAATTCACTTTACACAGGCGATCTAGAGTACCTTAAAAAACGTTAAACGCAAAACATTTTTAACCAAATTTAACCCCTTTGCGTTGAAGTTCATAAGCCCTTTGATGTAATTTTAAAATGTCCTCCACCACCAGCTCCCGATTTTGGGCATGTAAGAAAGCGTTTTGTGGCGTTTCCACCCCAACGCTAAACATATAATGTGACCCCGGCACTACCCGAATATTCGACACTGGAAACTCCATCTTCGATAACAGATCCATCATACCCGTTAACCCGACCAAGCGATCTTTATGTCCTAACATCACCCGACAAAAATCCCAACTATGGGCGATCTCCCAGTTGTTCAAGCGGCCCATTGCCAAGAAAGTCGCCCCAGTGATCCCGCGGGGAGTCTCATCATATTGACGGCTATGCAGATCTTTGACATAGGTACTTGCGCCTTCACACAAACTCCGAACCATCGTGGGTTTGATCGTTTGACCGATAAAATCCAAGCCCCGAAGCCGCTCTAAGATCCCAATCCCGATCCCTAACGTGGTAAAGAAAGCCCGATACAACTCATCTTCTAATAACAACGCGGGCGCTAACGCAAAACGGGTTTGTTCACCGAAACGCCAGTGCATCGGGTTCAGGTAGAACAACATCGCCCCGCCCATACTATGCCCAACAAAGTTGATCACTTTAAGCGTAGGATCGCCCGGTTGACGGCGGATCTTGATCAGATCAACCCATGCTTGAAGGGTATTCATCGCAGCCGGCGGATTACACGCATCTAAATCGGGGGTGTGATCATTGAGGATCGAGGCACCAAAGCCATTATGATCCACCGATAATGCGATCATGCGGCGGTTTTCTAAAACGGTCATGCCGGGCAGGTCTTCCCAAATGTGATGATTACCGGTCCAACCATGGATAAACACGATGTACCCTTGCGCTTGTTGTAGGTTGGTGATCAACAATTCATCCGGCGTTTCAAAGTCCTCTGGCCATGTCATTTGCCAGAAAAAATCCTTAAGTCCCGCCTGTTGTAAGAAGTATTCGCCTTCCTGATAGGGGATATATCCCTTTCGCATCAGATCCAAGACACTGTAATCAGCGGTATAGGTATACGGGACTCGCCCAACATTGCGTCGGAGATACCCCGTTACCCAAGCAATTGGCGAAGCTGTGGCCATAAATCGATCCTTTTCGCGTTAGGGTACTGTTTAGAAATTTTAACGCAAATTGGCGCAACGGGGAAAAAGCAGGTTTTGTAATCTTAGAAAAATACCCTATCTCATGGTTGGGGGAGGGCTAGGATAGGGTTTTAAGTTAAGTTCACAAAGCTTTAAAAATAGGTTTTAATGGTTCACAGTAGTTCTTTCTCCGCTCTTCCTCAGTAACCTCAGAAAAATACCCCACCACTAGATACGACGGATCAGCCCATGCCACGCACGCCAGTTCCCTATGCATGGGTGAGGGCTAGGGTGGGGTTGGACGCAAAAGACTTTCCTGAGATGACTTCTGCGTCCTCTATGGGTCAAAGCTTTTCCCATACCAATTTCCACAACTCATAAAAAATCGAAAAATACAGACAAATGTTACGACTTTTTCGCTCATCCGTGCTATCATCCACTCAGGATGCACCAAAGGAGATTCACATGAATACGCACGTTCAACGTATTTTAGTCTTTTTGTCTTGGCTCTTTGATGCTGCTTTTCAATCTTACGATCCGCCTAACCCCGTTGCCGCTGTCGCCGAATTAAATTTTTCCTTAGTCACCGCCACTACCACCGCCAACTCACAGACAGAAGCAACCTCAGAAAAATACCCCACCCATGGAGACGGATCAGCCCGTGTCACGCACGCCAGTTCCCTCCCCATGTATGGGCTGAGGGCTAGGGTGGGGTTGGACAGGAGAAACTTTCCTGAGATTACTTCTGCGTTCTCTGTGTCCTCTGTGGTTTAAAGCGTTTAACGGAAACTTTGCTATACCTACTTCTCTACATTTTCAGACGGGCGATCGGGAAAGTGTTAAAACCCGCCTTCTGAAGAAAGGTCTGTGCGGCGGGATTAGCCCGTTCAGTGTTGACTAACAAGGTCATCAGGTTCAAATCAAGGGCGCGTTGCATCACCGCTTTGAGTAAAGCCGTCCCGATCCCACGCCGCCGATATGATGGCAACACCGCTAGATCGTTAATCCATCCGTAATGCTCTGTCAGTGCATGAACGATCGAGAACACCGCCCCACCGATGATCAAGTCCGGTTGTACATCTAACGTTGCCACAAAAATTTGTAGGGTAGGCATTTCACGGGCGCGGATCAACGCTTTGTCCCAATCAGCGGATTGTAGCGCATGATTGATCGGCATCATGCGGATCAATTCGATGATCTGTTGTGCGTCACGCGGAGCGGCCGGGCGAATGCTGAAAAATGATTCAATCGGTGCGATCCGTTCTCCATTTAATCGATGTTCTTGGGTCATCAACCACCGCGCCAACACTTCCCGATGCGTGCGAAACGGCAAGATCGGCAATTCCCCCAACGGGAATACACGCGCCTCGGACGCATCATCGCCCGCTTGCAATCGTCCACCGATCGGTCGGGCGCGATAAAAGATCATAATGCCGCTGGCCGGAGGACCTTCTGGGTAAGAATTTACATCTAACAGTTCAAGGATCTCTACTTGGAGTCCGGTTTCTTCTTCTGCCTCGCGGATCGCGGCCTCTTCAAGTCGCTCATCTGCTTCAACATAACCGCTAGGGAATGTCCATTCGCCTTGATGTGGTGGACGGGCGCGTTTGATCAACACCAAACCGCCGTCCATTTCGATCATCACGCCCACGGTAGGGACGGGATTCACATAATGGACATAGCCACAATTCGGACAAGTCGGCCGCATCCGGCCACCTTCTTCAGCGATCACCAATTTATGAGTACAAATCGGGCAGTAAATCGGCACGGCCATCAGCTTGATCCGGTTCTGGGGCGCATCAAGCTGCGCCCCACTGATTGATCGATCGGATTACATCTCTAGATAATCGCGTAGTTGTCGGGAGCGGGTTGGATGCCGCAATTTGCGTAAGGCCTTGGCCTCAATTTGACGGATGCGCTCACGAGTCACGCCAAAATGTTTTCCGACTTCTTCTAAGGTATGATCTTGGCCATCGATCAGACCGAAACGTAACTCTAACACCTCACGCTCCCGATCGCTCAACACGGCCAAGGCCGCACGGATCTGATCCTTGACCAATTGACGAGTCGCCGCTTCCACAGGCCCTAACACTTTATCATCCTCAATAAAGTCACCCAGTAGGCTACTGTCTTCTTGGCCGATCGGCATCTCTAAGCTCACCGGCTCTTGGCTAATCCGCATGATCTTACGGACTTTTTGAGCGGCCCGGCGTAACTTGCGATTCAAGCTTGGGTCAAGTGGGATGCCGTTTTCGCGTAAGAGTTTGATCGCTTCGGTCTCATCTTTGGTCAAGAAGTCCATATCCAAGGCCACTTGTTCGGCACTCGGTTCAGCGCCGTATTTTTGCAACAATTGGCGTTGCACGCGCATCAATCGGTTGATCGTCTCGACCATGTGAACCGGAATACGAATCGTGCGCGCTTGATCGGCAATCGCCCGACTGATCGCTTGACGAATCCACCAAGTCGCATAGGTGCTAAACTTAAAGCCTTTGGTATGATCAAATTTGGCCACTGCTCGCAACAGGCCGATATTGCCCTCTTGGATCAGATCCAAAAAGTTGATCCCGCGTCCCATGTAGCGCTTTGCCACGCTCACCACCAAACGTAAGTTGGCACGGGTGAGCGCTTCAGCGGCCATCACTGATTTTTGTTCGATCTTCTCAAATAAGTCTGGCAATTCATCGATCATGTCCTCATTCGAGAACAGCCATTGTTGAAACACCTCTTTCGACGGGAGTTTGTTGGTTTCGCGATGATGTTTACGAAGCGCCATTTGTAACTCTATCGGCAACAAGTAGAGGCCTTGCAACGTATTAAACAGATGTTGCGCGAGTTCTGTCCAGGCTTCATCGCGTCCCCAATCACGCCGACGCAAATAATTTCGCACATAAGAACGCGAACTTTGATCCCAGTTATCGGCGATCAATTGCGCTTCATCGATCAACGACCGTAGTTCCGGTTGTTCTTGCTCAAATTTTTTGGCTAAACGGGTGACATCCGCCCAATTTTTAACGATAAAGTCGTAAGTTGATTGTGTCACTTCGATCGGTTGGGGTAATCCGATCGTGTCCTGATCATTTTCCACCGCCGAAAGCTTGTCATTTAATTCTTGCAACAAACGCTCCGCCGCCACTTGGGTACTTAACCAGATCTCGCGATTCCCGTCTAACAACGGGACTTGCCCGATCTCTTTAAGGTACATTCGCACTGGATCATCGGCTAACGATACCGCGTCTAAGCGTGCGGTTTCTTCGTTAAGCGCCTCTTCATCAATCTCCTCTAGATCCTCTTCATCGGGTTCATCATCAAGTAACTTACCCGATGCCAACGGAGGCACAGCGAGATCTTCATCCTCATCTATCTCGAATTCTTCGTCTTCAAATTCAAATTCGTCGTTTAATTCGTCTTTATTACTCATCAGCAATCCCTTATAAGGATAGGAAAAACCATTTTAACCAGTGGCGCGATCAAATAAAATGCTTGCTTAAACGTTGTAGTTCTCGTTGAATCAAATTGAGTGCGCGGGTGATCAAGGCGAAATGCTGGAGATAAACGCTGACATCATCCCCACTTGCTAAGATCTCACGTTGCAAAAATTCTAATTCTTGGCAATCCCGTTGTAAACGCTGTTGGCGTAGGCGCAACATCTTATCGATAAATTCCGTTGACCCATCCAGCACCGCGATCCGGCGTTCAAAGTTTTTCCATTGATTAACTCTATCCCCTTCCATACGTCCCTGCAAACGCTGTTGGGCATATTGCGATTCTTCGATCACTAGGCGCGTGGCCAAGTCAAACAGCGGCGACTCTAGGTTTTCCCGTAAAAAAACCTCAATTTCCAACTCATCTTGCGACAAGGCCTGTTTAAACATCTGGATCAAAGCGCGAAAATCGTGATGCTGAAAATCTTCCACGTCTAACTCACCGAGTCCGGTCTGTTCTAACAGCGCGGTATCTCGTGGAGCGTTGCGTGCCAATTCCCGGAATTTGCGATTAATCAGGTAAAACCAATCCGGTTGACGTAACAACAAACGCACACAATGGACTTCTAACGGGATTTCCCGTTGTGCGATCTTCGGTGACGCTTTTTTAGCGGTCGGAGGTGTCAACACCAGATCCGAAAAATCCGGCTCATATGCAACATCATCCGGCGGGGTGAGGCTGTCATAATTGATCGGGGGGGCCTCTGGTGGGACATCATCATTACGGATCACCGGTGTCAGGACAGGCGGACGCGGTTTACGGGCTTCTTCTTGGCGCTGTTCATGTGACCATTCTAACAGGGTACGCTCATTGATCCGCAAGCGTTGGGCCAACTTCTGTAAGTTATCCTGTAGATACAGGTCATTTTGTGAGGCCCGCAAAATCGGCAATAAACGCCGCGCCACCGCTTCACGCTCTAATAACGTCGGATTCGGCGGTAAGTGCGCGGTTTCAACTTCGATCACATAATCTGAGACGGGTGTCGCGTTCGCGATCAATTCCCCCCATCGTTCAGGCGACTCGCGGATCAGATCATCCGGGTCTTTCGCGCCGGGGATCTGCAAGATGCGAACATCCACCGAAAGCCGGCCGGCCCAATCAGCTTCTAGCGTTTGACGGGCGACCTCTAGGCTTCGCATGGTCGCATTTTGCCCAGCCGCATCGGAGTCTAAAGCTAGGATGATCTTTTTAGCCCAACGCGGCGCAATCAATTTGAGTTGCGTTTCAGTGAGTGCCGTCCCCATTTGGGCCACCACCTGCTGGAAGCCCGCTTGTTGCGCGGTGATCGCATCCACATAGCCTTCCACGATCACCACCGTCTCTTGA
>JALOOG010000067.1 GCA_025454525.1 Anaerolineae bacterium
TCCAACCTATCTAGGTAAGCTTTTCGCTTGCGCGAGTGAGATCGTGAATGAACTAGATTAATCGTAGCGAATTTTTGCGATCTGTCAAGCAATTGAATCGCTTGCCCGTCCCAAAATGGGTGGAAGAGAATCAGCCCCTCGCAGTTGATCACGCTTCTTGGGGGCGATAGGCGATCAAGGCCGACCATTCACCCGCTTGTACCACCTGATCGCCTTGATTTAAGATCTCCACTTGCTGGGTGATCCAACCGCCGGGCTGTTTTGACGACGGACGTTTAGCGGTGACGGTGGTTTTAAGGCGGATCGTATCCCCGATGTAGACGGGTAAACGAAATTCAATGTTGACCCCTTTGAACGCTAAGACCGTGCCGAGATTCGCGCCTAATTGGTTGCCGAGTCCGGTGGCGAAACTTAAGACCAACATGCCATGCGCGATCCGTTGCCCGAAGATACTCTTTTTCATAAATTCCGCGTCAAAATGCAAGGGGTTGTAATCGCCGATGATCCCGCCGAAATTGACAATATCCGCCTCGGTGATCGTGCGCCCTTGCGTGATCAGGACTTGGCCAAGTTCGATCTCTTCAAAATAATAGCCTTGTGGGCCGTGAGGGGTGTAGCGCATTTTTTTAAACTCCTGTCAAGAACCCTTGATCAAAAAAAAGTAGGGGACGGATGATCCCCTACTTTGATTATAGCCTGTCTTGATGCGTCAACTGGTTTGTTTGGCCGTGGTCGGTGTCACATCGGCCTCCACATTGCGCCAAGGTGTCCCTAAACGTGGCAGTAAGAAGCGATCCACCCCATACCAGCCGGCGATTTTCCACGCTAAGATGAGGAACAAGGCCGCAAGCGCGAGTAAAGCGTTGCTGCTGGCCGTTCCGGCCATGATGAAGTTCCAGTTCATGAACGCACCGAAGAACGCGGCAATCCCAACAAATGCGCCGATAATCAACGCGATCCCGACCAAAACTTCACCGATCGCGATCATCGGAGCGAACCAAGTATAGGCCTCAGAGTTCAACAGACTTTGAATGAAATCACGATACCAATCAAAGCTGATGGGTGGGCGGCCGGTTTCGGGGATCGTAACTGCACGTTCCCAAAAGCCGCGGAGGGCCTCACCACTACCATCCATCCAAGCTGGATTTTGGACTTTGCCCCAACCAGAGCTAAGCCATTGCCAGCCAAGCAGAACACGCACCACCAACCAAAAAGCGGCCATCCGCGTATCGCTGAATAGGAAACGGGCGATCGGCGGGTCTTGAATCACAGTGCCTTGTGCAGATTTAACAGTATGCGTAGACATAATTTTTTGACCTTCCCCTTTATTCAGACTGTCATTTAAGTATCTTCCTTGCTTGATGATTACAGTTTAGCAGGATTGTTAAGGCTTGTCACCGGATTTTTAATGTGTGATGACATTTATCTCGTGCATTCATGACGAATGTCGCCCTTTGGTCATTTAGGCACATTGCCTAAGTCCTATTCTACTTGCGCGCAGTCGGGATCTGATCACAATAGAAGGTACATCTCGTTGGGTTTAAGGAGAAGATAGATGTTAAAACGATTGGCGGGAATTTGGTTACTTGTACTCGCTTTGATGATCAGCGGCGGCCTTCAAGCACAAACGGGCGGTTGGATCGCTTGGACATATGATGCCAACAATCAGATCATGAGTCAGATCAGCGCGGGCGGATTACAACGGGATCTGACATTGGTGCTGTCGGCCGGATATGATACTTTTGAACAGGGGACGGTGGAAGTCTCACCGTATGGGAATCTGGTGGCGTATGTGGTGCGCGATTCGGTCACACTACAGATGCAATTGGTGGTCTATGACTTGATCGGGAATGCGATCTTGCTGACCTATGACCTCGGTGCAGGAGTCTCTTATGCCGGAGTCCCCAGTTTTAGTGATAGTGGCGATCGAATCGCGTTTGGTATGTCTTTAGATCCCGAAGGTTGGGAGATCGTGGTGATTGATCTGTCAACCTTTGCGATCAGCAACATTATTCAACACACGGATCCGGGTGCGGCCGGCATCCCCTTTAGCTTTAACCTTACCCCCTACATCGTGGCGTTTAATGGTGACGAAGTGGGTTTTACCTTGGTGTTATCCGCAGCGGGTGGTGCATGGCAATACGACGGGTTTGTGTGGGATCTGGTCAGCAATAGCATCGCGCCGAATGTGGGTTATATTCAACCTTTCCCTAGCATCAGCCCCACCAGTGGCGAAGTGTTGATGAGCCTGTTTGATGATTCGTTCCCGAATCGATCGGCTGATTTTCCATTTGGACAAGGCAACACGATCCAAGTGTATGAACCCAGCACGGCGGCGCGGATTCCGGTGTTCACCAACGCCAATTTTTCGTTCGAGAGTCCGACTTTTGCCGAAAATGGGAATTTGATCGTGGTTGGATCGTATGACATCGACACCGATAAAACCTTCTGGACGGTCTATGATCGCTTGTTTACGCCGTTTATCAGCTTGTCCACCGATTTTGATGTGGACTCGATGGCCGGTATCGCAAACGGCTTTATCTATGTCACCAGTGCCAGTGGTAGCACCGAGTTATACGAATACGATACCTCCAACCCCGGCGCAAATAGTACCGATCTTGGCACACCGATCCACAATTGGGGCGCGCCGATGTTCCAACAGATCGTCTGGGTCGGGAGTGAGGACGGATCACCCGCCTTCACCACACCTGTAAGCGGTGGGTGGTCACCGATCGGCGATGCGATCACCGCAAGCGATTCCGGTGGCTCTGGAGGTGGGAGTGCGCCGGGGGTCTTGGCAGAAGGTGTGACGGCCACGGTCAACACCACTGAAGGCGATGCGTTGAATTTGCGTTCTGGCGCAGGGACAAGTTTCCAGATTATCCGGCGGTTGACTCGCGGCATGACGGTGACGGTCTTAGAAGGGCCGGTGAGCGCAAATGGGTTCAACTGGTGGCGGGTTCGCACGGGAAACGGGGAGAGCGGTTGGGTCGTCGATTTTGCTGATGGTGTCCCGACGTTGGTGGTCGGAGATGTGCCTGCAACCAGTGAAACTGTAGATGAAGATGTTTCTCGCCCGAATCCAGCGATTGAGAGCCTGTTACGGATCGGAGATACGGCGGAAGTCACCTTGGCTAATCCCCGTGATGCTTTGCGGATGCGAAACAGCGCCGATCTGGATGCGCGGATCGTGTCACTGTTACCGGATGGCACCCGGGTACAGGTGATCGATGGCCCACGCGAAAATGATGGTTTTCAGTGGTGGCAGATCCGTTCACCGGAAGGCAATGTGGGATGGGCGGTGGAAATCGTCGGTAATGAGCGCGTATTGAGTGTCGCTTCCGCTACGGTGAGTGTGACCAATACCCCACCACCGGCCACAGGGGCATTGACCCCACCGATCTTGATCTCACCGTTGCCAAATGAAGCGGTTTCCTCATCGAGTCGGACAGTGACTCTAAAATGGTCTCCAGTGATTGGCGCGGATCGTTACACCGTTGAAACCGAGGCGTGCGCGGGGGTGACGACTCCGATCTGTTCCTCGGTGCATCTGTTGACCGATGTGCGCGTCACCGAGGCGGTGGTCTCATTCCCGAACGATTTTGGCTATCGTTGGCGGGTGACAGCGGTTGCAGCCAACGGCACGACAGCGACCTCCGCATGGGGCGTGTTTTCGGTAATGTCCGGGTTGCCTGCGCCGATGTTGATCTCACCCGCGGACGGTCAAGTGTTTGACATCTTCCCGCGTGATACTGTCCTCACTTGGCAAGGAGTCAGCACTGCACTAGGGTATGAGGTGGAGATCCAATACTGCACCAGTAACGAAACCTCTAGCTGCGTGGCTTTGCAAACCGTCCCGGTCACCGGCACCAGTTTTTCATTTGCGTTTGTGGGGGCGCAGCCGGGTCGGTGGCGCGTTCGCACCGAAGGGCCGGCGGGGGTGTTTAGCGCGTGGTCAGAATGGCGCTCATTCCGCTATACCCGTTAAAGATCCATTTGGGGCGGCCAATGGCCGCCCCAAGTTTTAACCACACGCATTGCAGATTTATTGCGGATCGAACGTAAATTTGAAGCGGGCGCTGGCTGATTCCCCTAGCTCATTAAATGCGACCACTTGCCAACCATACACCCGTCCGGGGCGGATCTGATTTAAAAATTCAGTGTTGGTTGAAGCGTTGTAGCTGGTCGTGCCGGCCGGGATCGTCACCCGTAAGATCCGTTGGCCGGTGGTCAAGTTGCGAACCACCAGAATATAGCCGTCCACGTTGTTGATACCCGTCCAACTAAACGTCGTGATCTGATCGCGAGAGGTGAACACCCGATTATGTGCCGGGCCGGTCAAGGTCGGTTCACCGGGGTAATCGATCACCACCACGCGAGTCTCGGAATTGGTGCGTCGCCATTCACCGCGGGCTTGAACAAACCATTGATAGCTCCGGCCGTGAATCAGGTTGATCGGCAAGGTGGCGCTACAAATCCCACCCCCACAAGCACCCGGTAACACATCCACCGAGGTGACCACCGCGCCACTCGCGGGATTTAAGACAAACAGTTTGTAGGATGTGGCAAAGGGGCCACCATTGGCGTTAAACGTGAATACATTCGGCGTGCTGTTGATCTCGGCCCGATGCGCGGGAGAGATCAAGGTCGGCGCGTTCGGCACATTGAGGTAATCCAACGCTTCAGCGAGGTTCAAACGGCGATAGTTGCGATTCGAGATCGGGTCAAAGATCAATAACCCGGTGCGACGCATGGCCTTTAACGCATTGCGCGGTGAGATCCCCGCTTGTTTTTCGCGCAAGACCGCGATCGCACCTGCAACATGCGGGGCGGCCATAGAAGTCCCGTCTAATGTGGCGAATTGATTGCCCGGTACGGAGGAGTCAATCGCAAAACCGGGGGCAAGGATCGAGGTGCCGATCGAGGTGTTGCTGAAGTTGGAGATCTGATCCGCCCCAGCCCCCGTCCCGACGGACCCTACGCTGATCATGCCCGTGACACAGGCCGGCGAACTCATCAGATTGAGATAGCCGTCGTTGCCCGATGCAGCCACCGACGCGACATTGCCAGAGGTCATCAGAGCGACGGCATCGCGATAACCGGGGTTATCCGCATCGCAACTGGTGGGATCGGCATAGCCCCCACCGCCCAAGCTTAAGTTGACCGCGGCCACATTGTGCGAAGTCCGTAAGGTGTACACGTATTCCATGCCCATGATCACATCGGAGTCAAAGGCCACCGGGCAACGTTGCGGACATTCACCCGGAACCAAGATCCCAGAGAACACTTGCACCGCGATCAAGTTAGCGGCACGGGCCACACCGTCATAGGATACTCCATTACCCGCCGCGATCCCGGCCACATGCGTTCCGTGATTGCATTCGGGGAACGTACAATGCACCCCGGACCCCGCGGCGGTGGAGTCGTTATTGCCGGGACAAGGTGAATCGAAGTTAAAACCGGAAACCGTGCCATGTGTGGCGAAACACCCTTCACGCACGACACGGCCGCCAAAGAAGGGATGATTTTTATCTACGCCGGTATCTAAGATCGCGATCGATTGCCCTGAACCGTCAAAACCTTGTGACCAAGCGGTCGGCGCGCCGATCTGAACCGTACTTTGTGCTAATGAGATTGTGCGTAAGCGATCCCGTTGCACACTGGCGACATCGGATGAGCGTAACAAGTCTTGATAAGTCGCTACGTCCACCGTGGCAGCCAGTAACGGCAGGTAACGGTATTGTTGGACATCGCGCAAGCGATCGCCGAAAGAGGTGCGTAAACGTGCTTGTGCGCTGGCAACGGTCTGTTCACGCGAAATATCGGACATTTGGCTAAACATATCGCGCGTTTCGGGTAAATTGAGCATCACGATCACCCGTGTATCGTTACCGATCGGCGCATTGTTGAATTGTTCAACCACGCGCTCTAAACCGGTAAGCGTCCGGATGCTTCCGTCACGATTCGACCCCTGCGCGATATTCAACCCGCTGAACGCGATCAAGATCAACGCGATCAGCCCAACAAAACGCCCTAATTTCCACAACTTGTGCATCAAATAGACTCCTTATGAACCTAAATTAAATTTGTAACGCGGCCTAGACAAATCACCGTGAGCGCTCCGCGCTACGATCTGCCAAAGATAAACATGCCCGGGTCGATTCTGGGCGAGCAGATCTAGATGAAGGGTGAGTAGGTAGAGCGGATGGGCCAAATAGCAGTAAACACCGGATAAAATTACTGACAATTACAAGCATGGCTAAAACGCGACTCCAAAGCTTAGCGATCATCACTATTTTAAATCAGAATAGTGCCAATTGAAAATTTCAATCTAGATAAAGACGTTAAATTTCACAGGCACAAGGGAGCGCTTATGCCTGTGAAATGATCTGTTAGGGCATCAGATACGGGGCTACTTCCAAAGTTTCGAGACGCACGTCATCCACAAAGATCCGTCCGGTGGTGCCACGGTGTCGGATCAGCAATTGGATCGTTTGCACCTCTTGGGTGAGGGTCAACTCTGAACTTTGCAGGTGATAAACGCCGTTGGTCGTGCCGATCTGCGCGATCTCGATCACGGCGCTGCTGTTATCGACATAGGTGATCATGGCGCGCACCCGGACTTGAGTCGCATTGCCGCCAGAGACCGCCGCCCGCAACCGTAAACGATCGCCCGCGCCGAGTCCGACAGGGGTGATCGTCTGACTGAAGCGCGCATCCTCATTCGGCCCGCCGCGAAATTCTAAGGCGCACGCCCCTTCATAAGGCAAGGTACAACGCACCCGATCGCGATCCGCGCCGGTGATCGTCCACCCGTTGGGCGCACCAGTGAGCGTTTCATACGCCTCAAAGCCGCCATTTTGTACCAGATTGATACACGTCCCGGCCTGCCCGCTGATCGGCGTGGTATAAGCGGTCGCTTCTAAGGAGTTGAGGGCGCGCAAGCGATAATAATAGGTCTCACACGGGATCACCGTGCCATCGGTGAAACTGGTCACATCGGGCGATGTGGTGATGAGATTCGTCCATGATCCGGTCTCGGTGCGCCGTTGAATGCGATAACGGGTGGGGCCGGGGTTGTTGTCTTGCCATTGGAGCGCAAGGGTCGTCGCTGAAGGCGCGGCTAAACTCACCCCCGTCGGCACTTGGAGATAAGGTGTGCCGTAAACAATCAATTGCCACGAATTGAGCGTGCCGCTGTTGGCATTATTGTTCACATCAAACACACTTAAGCGCCATTCCCCCGCGCTTGATTCGCCCCAATGTCGCACACTGGTGAGCGGCCAATCGATTAAGTTAGGGGTGTCATCCAAGCGACGGCCGTACAAGAGACGGCTGTGCGTGCCACTGGGTGAGGTGAGGTTGATCTCCAATTCGGCACGTTGGGGGTGGGTGATGTTGACGATCGCCACGACACGCTCCACGCGAAAATTCGCCGGAAGGGTGATCCGATTGCGGGCCGGCGTGCCGTTGGTAAAACTGGTGCCGACGGCGGTGATCAGTGCGGTGTGATCGATCATCGGTGGGACGCTAAGCCACGTTTGAGCCGCGCTCACGGCTGCACCTGCATTCACCCGTCCGAAACCGTATTGATGATTCACCGGATAGCCCGCGCCATTATTGGCCCAATCAGGATGTGAGGGGTCATTTTTGAACGCAGTTCGCATCAAGAGATGGGCCACATCACGATAACTTAAGTTGGGATTGGCCTGTAACATCAGCGCGGCCGTGCCAGCTACAACAGGTGCGGCCGAAGAAGTCCCGCCGAAAAAGTTGGTGCAACCACTGGTAAAGCCGGCCGTGGTGACGATATTGAGCGATCCGCCACTGGACGGGGCGTTGACCAACATCGGCGCGCCGGGTTCACTATAAGGGGAGGCGACTCCGAAATTGGTGGTTGCGCCTACGGCAATCGTGTAGATCGAATTGGCATAGCCGTCCGCGTTGATGTTATCGTCCGGGCCGCCATTGCCCGCCGCCCATACGTAGATCGATCCTAAGCCGTTGCGTCCGGTGGTCGCGCCTTGTTGCAAGGCTTGGGCGGCCAAGGGTCCGGGGCCTTCTAAGGTAAAGCCGTCATCAAAGGGGCCCCAGCTGTTGTTATACACGGCGATCGCCTGCGGTTGATGTGATAATCCGCCGCCTTCACTCGCGTCGGTGGTCTCGGTCTGATTGTCATAAATGCGGAGTCCGGCGATCTGGGCATCGTAGGCGACTCCGACTCCACATTGCCCCCCGTCGTTATCCGCGGCCATGACTCCAGAGACGGAAGTCCCATGCCAACCCGCGCTGGGATCGGGATCGTTGTAGGCATAATCATAGCTCAACGCGGGGTTAACGTTGCCAGCTAAGTCGGGGTGGATCATCCAGAGGCCATCATCCACACTGGCCACGGTGACACCTGCTCCGGTGAAGCCAAGAGTCCAGGCGGGCATCACATTGGCATCTGCGCCGATCACTCCCCCGTTTTGGCCGGTGTTGCGGAGATGCCATTGTTGGGGAAAGAGCGGATCGCTAATCGGCACGGTGCGAGGGGCGCGTCGGAGGGGCTGTTGGGGTTGGGCCGAAAGCACACCACGCATCGCACGCACCGACTCGGTACGGATCGTGGTCGGGCCGGCGAATAGATAATAGCCGGAAAGCGATCCGATCGGGCCTAAGTTGCGTAAGCCTAATTGGGACGCGGTTTGCGTTGGATCGACACCGGGGGCGATCTGTACCGCCCATTGGGTAGTTTGATCGCGTGCGTCTAGGGTCAAGCTTAGGACACTCAACAGAAATAAGGTCAACACGAAACGCATCATCGTTCCCCTAAAATTTTTAGTCAGCCCATTTTGCCATTTAGCGGCGGCGGGTAGGTCAAAAATAGTTTCGGCGACAGCAGCAACGTGGTAAGGTGGATCGTAAGTGTGAAGTCTAACCCGTCATTGAATTTAAATGTCGTGACTCCCGTGATCCGATGCTCCGAAAACTAAATGAACGCTGCCGTTTATTTTGACGAATCATAACACAAGTGGAGGGAAAAGTCGTAACAAATGTCCACTTTTTGCAGGGTGATTAAAAGTGTTGACAGGTATAGGAATGTACTAATGAAAGGGTTTGAATCACAGGAAAGTTTCCGTTAAACGCTTTAAATCACAGAGAACACAGAAGTAACCTCAGAAAAATACCCCCCATGGAGACCGATCAGCCCACCCACCTCACGCACGCCAATTCCCTCCCTAAGATTTTGCGAAAACTAGTCGTAAAGAATGCCTAAGCGTATTCTGGGCCACCAAAACCCGTTGGATGCCCTTCAAAAGAGCAAACGAGCTTTTGAATCAGCCATTAACGGTCGCGTAGGTCTTTCAGGTGTTTCCAAAAACGCTCGATCAGGTTCAAAACGGGGCAATAAGGCGGCAACCAAAGTACCTCTAAACAGTGTTCAAACAGGCTAAACGCCGCTGTCACCTTTTGCTACGGTGATAAAGCGCATTGTCCATCACGAATACGACTCTAGAATTGGGATAAACCGTCATCATCAGGTGATCTAAAAACTCCACCGACCTTACGCACTTTTTATGCTCAATGAACCGATAGCAGATGGGGTCAGAATGCCAATGGTATGCCCAACAAGACGATAAAAACTCTGTGCGCCAGAGGGGGCCATCCAACCGTTTTTGCCGGCCGCACCTCATCTAGGAAACCCAAGATTTACGGTGCTTTCGTCCACAACGAGTCGCTCAAAATCCCCATTTTCGGCCTTTTTTAACACCTCAGGTGAATTTGGGTTCTGCATTCTGAAGCAGCTTTAAGTCCGCTTGAGGACAGCGATACACATAACCCCGTTCACTCATCAATCCCCGTCTTTTCAGTCAAGTGCTGGGCCAAACGCTCTTCTAAATTGAACAGATACCCCAAACTTCACGGATGCTGCTCCAAACTTTCCTCTAACGACGGCTAGTACGCTTCGGTGGCTTTGCTTGGACGACCGGATATCGGGCGATGACTCAATCCTTCTAAATGGGCTTGCTCCCAGCGCTTACGCCATTGGTGAATAATGGCAGCGGTTACAACTCAGTAAGCTCGCAACTTCATCCGGCGTTGTGCCTGTTACACGAAGGCAAAACGCCGTGGCACGTTTCACCACAGCCACACACTTCTCAGATTTGATAGCGGCCCACAGGGTAGTTAAATCTTCTTCGTTCAGTTCAAATCGCTTGGCTTTTCTCATTTCGTCATCTTACCACTGCTCATCCCCATTTCTCAAATTTCTTTTGTGGATTTACTGGCGGCATCATAAGATTGACATTGAGCGCGGAGAATTGAGTCGAATGTGCAATGGATCGGTCATCAGATGCTCCTAAAGACAATATGAGCTACATTAGATAAATCATAGCACAGATGAGCGGAAAAGTCGTAACATTTGTCTATATTTTTTGGTTTTTTATCAATTGTGGAAATTGGTATGGGAAATTTTGCGTGAAAAGCTTTGATTCACATTCACCCGCCGAAAAAATTTTTTGTGTTGACCGCCTCCTAACGGATTGATTTGCATCGATTGCACAGATAAATTATCCTAAGACCGGTTGACCACCTCTCTTAATCTAAAGGATCATTGTCATTGATCGAATTAAATCCAGAGCGCTTAGGTCATCACCCGCGCTCTTATCTGGTGATCGGGGTGATGTTGTTTTTGTGGCTATTTTACGCGGTGTATATGTTGGCGGTTGATCCACTCTACGGCACGATCATGATGTTCACCACAGTGATTGTATTAGGTGTGTTGGCCGTACAAGCTTTTCGGGCCTTTGACGCTTATCTCTACTTGGCCATGCCCGAAATTGCGATCGCCGATAGGCCGCTCACCCTCGGCACCTCATTTCAAGTCCGCTTACGTCAAGGGGCGCGTCTGCCCACCATGATCGATCAATTGCGGATTCAACTTTTGCTCAAAGAGACGATCACCGGGACAGATACCCATACCCAAGTGATCACCGAGACGATCCTCACCGATCTGAACATCACCCCCACCGCCCCGTTTGTCGAAACCGTGATGTTCACCGTGCCGGCCGATGCGATTGAGACGATCCGCGCCCCACGTCATCGGATCGAATGGCAGATCGGGGTGACGGCCACGATCCGGCAGGCGGGGCGGATGCACAATGTTTATCCGATCGTGGTGGGGCCAGAGATCTCCTTATGATCACGTTCACGCAACGCTTACGCAACTTGACTCGCGACATCATCGATCCGATCGGGCGCACGCTCAATTTTATCGGGGTCTCACCAGATGCGATCAGCCTGTTTGGCCTGTTTGTGGTGTTTTTAGGCGCATGGCGGATCGCGCTAGGGGAATGGACACAAGCGGTCGCAATCTTGCTGTTAGGTTTGCCATTGGATGCGTTAGATGGGGCGACCGCCCGCGCACATGGCAAATTTCGGCCGTTTGGCAGCTTTTTAGACTCGACCTTAGATCGTTACGCCGATGCGTTTTTAGTAGGGGCGATCGCGATCTATTACATCAATCATGGGCAAGGCCTGTTGGCGGTGTTTGTGATCATCGCGTTACATGGGTCGCTATTGGTGAGTTATGTCCGGGCGAAAGCGGACGCAATCCGGGTCAACAATGAGGTGGGCCTGTTTACCCGTGTGGAGCGCCTGCTCTTGATGTTGATCGCTTGGTTGGGAAGTCTGCTATTTGGCCAAGCGGCGATCGATCTTGGCATGATCGTCCTCGCGATCGGCACGCAAGTCACCGTCTTACAACGGTTGTATCATGTTTATCGCGCCTTACAACACGATCAACCACGCCCGATTGACCTCAAGGTAGAATGAGAGATCGATTGTAACGATTTAAACGCGGATCAGCTTGTGACATTTATCACTTAAATTTGATTTCATCTGGGAGTAGACTTGATTCCGCGATCGCCTTAATTCTAAAATTGACCCGATGCGTAGACATCTGGCTTAGGTTTCCCCATAATAAGCAAAGAACCAGCGCGGATAAAAACGATCGCAGTCAACGAAACGGTTTTCAAACGCACTGGTTAACCTTTGTCTTTCTATGTTACACCCGTTTTTCTAAGGAGAGTCCAATGACTTTTAAATTTGCTCGTTTAGGTGCGTTAGCGGTCGGGGTGATCGCGATGACCGGGGTCGCCCTAACCCCCACAACCGCGCAACCGCGCCAAGTGGTCAATGTCTACTCTGCCCGTACCTATGGTGCAATGGAAGCCGCGTTTGTCGAATTTACCGAACAGACCGGAATCGAAGTCCGTGTTTCACAAGGGTCATCCCAAGCGTTGTTAGAACGTCTGCGGGCCGAAGGCGCACAAACCCCGGCGGATCTGTTCTTCACGATTGATGCCGGAACGCTTGACCTTGCCGCGGAAGAAGGCCTGTTACAACCGTTGGAATCCGAGACGATCCTCGCGGCCGTGCCGGAGGCCTTGCGCGATGATCAAAATCATTGGTTCGGGATCTCACAACGCCTTCGCACGATCATGTATAACCCTGATGCGGTCGCTGAAGCGGACATCCCACAAACTTACGCCGATCTGACCGATCCCAAGTGGAACGGGCGTTTGTGCTTGCGTCCGGCGACTCATATCTACACGATCTCGCTCACCGCGGCGTTAGTGGCCAATCTGGGTGAAGAAGAAGCCCGTGCGATCGTACAAGGGTGGGTCGATAACCAACCGCAATACATCGACAGCGACACCGAGATCCTACGCACGATCGCGGCCGGCGGGTGTGATGTGGGTTTGACCAACCATTACTACTTAGCGCGTCTACGCAATGAAGATCCCGCTTTCCCGGTGATGCCGGTGTGGGCGAATCAAGGCGATGAAGATACAGGCGTATTCCGCAATTTGTCGGGCGCGGGCATCACCGCCAACGCGATCAACTATGACAACGCAGTAACCCTGCTGGAATGGTTGGTCACAGAAGGCCAAGCGGCTGATGAGACTGGTATCCCCGGTGGAAATTACGAATTTCCCGTGAATCCAGAGGCCGAAGTGTTACCGTTGCTCACCGAAATCTTTGGCGATCTCGCGGATGTGAAGATCGATCCGCTTCCCGTTGTGGAATATGGTGATTACCAAGACGAGGCATTGATCATCTTAGAAGAAACCGGTTACGGCTTCTAATCTAGGCTGGTGTGTCGGATCGGTTTGTGCCGATCCGACATCCATAAAGCAGGCCTTGTGATGGCGGATCGATGGGCCTGCTTTGGGGATGAACTAGTCTAAAATTGAGCGGTGATGAGCAAACCCAACAAACTTCTTGATCGGGATCGACTCTCTTTGATACGCCTCCCGATCAACACCCAATTAATCCTCCCGCTGTTGGTCGCTTGTTTAGTGGCGATCCCGGTGGGATTTTTAGCGTTCCAATTGTTGATCCCGCGGTGGGAGATTTGGCAACAATTGTGGGAGACCACCTTACCGCGCATGTTGGGCAATACCCTTTTTTTGCTGGTGGTGGTGGGGATCGGCACATTTACGATCGGCACGGGCTTAGCGTGGTTAGTAACCGCGTATCGCTTTCCAGCGCGGGGATTGTTTGATCGGGCGTTGTTATTGCCGTTGGCGATCCCGTCATTTGTGATGGGCTTTGTGTTCATGGCCACGTTTGATTTTACCGGCCCCGTGCAGACCTTCTTACGTGATCTGTTCGGGCGGGGGTTTCGGATCAACATTCGCACCGGATGGGGCGCGGCGATCGTGTTGATCAGTGTGTTATATCCGTATGTCTATATGTTGGCACGGGCGGCCTTTCGGGAACAAGCGGCCAGCACCTTTGAGGCGGCCCGCGTGATGGGTTATTCCCGCGTCCGGGCCTTGTTTAAGCTGATCTTACCACTCGCACGCCCGTCATTGATCGCCGGAGTCACCTTGGCGTTGATGGAGACGATCACCGATTTTGCCACGGTGCGCTTTTTCAGCTTTCCGACGTTGAGCGAGGGCGTGGTGCGTCTCTGGGAAGGGCGCATGGATCGCGATGCCGCGATCGAAGTGGCGACGCTGTTGTTATTTTTGGCGTTGGGCTTGATCCTGTTAGAGCGCTCTTTACGTGGACAAGCACGTTATTATCAAGCTGGAGGTAAAGGCCGTCGTCCGGAGCGCGTCCAATTACGGGGTGTATCGGCATGGGCCGCGTTTGTGATCTGTCTGTTGGTGTTAGGGTTCGCCTTTGTCTTGCCCGCCGGTGTGTTAAGTGTGTGGACATATCGGGAGATCGTGATCGGGAGCGAGATCGGCACTTGGGAGACGGTCTACGGGCAGTATATCTTTAACTCGTTTAGCTTTGCGGGGAGCGCCGCGATCCTCACCGTGTTATTGGCGATCGGCGTGGCGGCAGGGGTGCGTGGACACGGCACACGTTTCGCTCGTGGCTTGGCGCGTTTTGCGACCTTAGGGTACGCATTGCCGGGATCGGTGATCGCCGTGGCGGTGTTATTGGTGATCGCGCCGATCGATCATCTCTTGATTGACTTGGGCGTGACCAGTAGCCTGATCTTAACGGGATCGATGATCGGCTTGTTATATGCTTATGTGGTGCGCTTTATGTCGGTGGCTTATAACAGCGTTGAGGCCAGCTTGGATAAAGTGCGCCCCAACATGGAGCAGGCCGCCCGCACGATGGGTGCAGGATCAACGCGAATCTTATGGCGTGTGCAGATCCCCTTAGTTGCCAACGGGATCGCGGTCGCGATGATCTTGGTGTTTGTGGATGTGATGAAAGAATTACCCGCAACGATCCTCTTACGGCCGTTTGGCATGGATACGTTAGCGGTGTGGACATATATGCTTGCGGCGGAGTCGTTTTGGCAAGCGGCCGCCTTGCCGGCCATGACGATCTTAGTCGTCGGCCTGTTGCCTGTGTTGATCTTAATGCGTGTGGGTGAGCAATCACCAGAGTAGTAGAGATGATGTTGTGATGACGATCAATCCGATTGTATTAAAAAAGGTCTATAAATCGTTTGGGTCACATGCCGCGGTGAACGCGCTTGATCTCACCGTGTGCGATGGGATGTTATTGGTGTTATTGGGCCCGAGTGGTTGTGGCAAAACCACCACCTTACGCCTGATCGCCGGCCTTGATGCCCCGGATCGCGGGGAAGTGTGGATCGATGGCGAATTAGTGGCGGGCAAAGGCGTATTGATCCCACCGGAAAAGCGTCGGATCGGCATGGTGTTTCAGGATTACGCTTTGTTCCCACACATGACGATCGCAGCCAATATCGCTTTCGCCTTAAACGGGGCGAAAAACGCCAAACAGCGGATCGGAGAGATGTTAGATCTGGTGGGACTCGGCGGCAAAGCGGAGCGGTATCCGCATCAATTGTCAGGTGGAGAACAGCAGCGCGTGGCGTTAGCGCGGGCCTTGGCTCCGCGGCCGGCGGTGGTCTTATTAGATGAGCCGTTCTCCAATTTAGACGCGGCCTTACGCAAAGAAATGCGCCAAGAGATCAAACGCATTTTACGGGAAGCGCAAACCACCGCCGTATTTGTCACCCATGATCAAGAAGAAGCGCTTAGCCTAGCGGATTGTGTGGCGGTGATGAAACAGGGGCAATTGCTTCAGGTGGGATCGCCACAAACGGTCTATTTGCGCCCCGAAAACCGTGAAGTGGCCGACTTTTTGGGAGAAGCTAACTTTTTACCCGGCGTGGCCGATGGAAAATGTGTGTTATGCGCGTTGGGACAATTGCAACTCGCTACCCCGATCCAAGGGGATGTTGAGGTGATGCTCCGGCCCGAAGCGTTACGCTTAGAGGTCGATTCCCGCGGGGATGGCGTGGTGAGTGAAGTTAAATTTTTTGGACATGATCAAATTGTGACGGTATGCTTAGAGAGTGGATTGGTGGTGCAGGCGCGTGCCTGGGGCATCACCTCCGAATTTGAGGTCGGTGCGCGGGTGCATGTCACCTTATGCGGCAAAGCTATGGCTTATGTGAAATAGCGTGATGCGACAAGGGGCGCAAATCGCGCCCACTTAGGTTGACCTCAATTGCATTTGCACCTTCGTCATCCAACATCCTGAAACCAAGGTTCAAAATGAGGTTGATCTATGAACAATTTACGCAAATTACTTTTAGGGATCATCGCTATTCTCATCGTAGCAAACGGGATTTATTGGTTTTCCAGCCGCACCACCGACCTAACACCGACGGTTGTGCGGTCTGCTACTGCCCGCCCTCCGTTTCCAACGATCACCATGACCCCATCCCTCGCGATCACCGCTTCGCTTACGTTTATGCCGTCCGAGACGATCACACCTTCGGCTACGTTTACCACCATGATCCCGACTCTGCCTCGCACCCGTCAGCCGCAAATTCGCCCAACGACTCCGCCGATCGTGCCGTCTCAAACGCTGGTGCCAATGGATAATCCAGACTCTGGTGGCCATCAAACGCCGTTACCGACCGATTCATCAAATAATATTCCTGATCCGATGCCGTCACAGACACCCGTACCGATGTAATTTTAGACTAGCCCTGAAAACGAATGATGTAACCGCCTTCGTAATCTTTTTGTGGGTTATTGTTTTGTAAGTTCTCATCTCCTGATTTTACCGTGATCGGAGACGCGATCGTGGGCAAGCGAATATGTAGCGTATTGCTTCCGCGATGCACTTCGCACTTAAGATCGCCCGTCCCGTTGTGATAATAACGTTGGTGAGTGATGCCAACCACCACACCGGTTAAATGACTCAAAGGATCCAAGTGTGTCTGTAGCTTAGTTTGAAGCGCTGCTAAGTTTTGCTGTGGGGCCATCAGGAGTTGGTAATGGTCGAATGATGATGAGCCAGGTTGCGCTTGAAACGTCGATAAGGCGGCGACCCGCACCGCTTGACGTATGATTGTCTTTGGGATAAAGCGCTGCGGATCATCATCGTTTGGATTTTGGGGATCGCCAAGATCCTGCTCAAACCCGATGACATCGTTCCAGATCACACGCCATAATTCAATATCTGCTGGGGCAACCTCAATACGCACTTGATAGATAAACATATTTTGATCCTTTTCAGTATGAAAACCGCCATGGGGTTAATCTAAGCTTAGTCTCAAACGGGGAACTGTCAACATCTCAACTTAATGCAAAGGCTTGCGCCGCTTCATCGCATCATTTCTTAACAATAGCGGTCTGTCGCTTTTGTTAAAACCTTGTAAAATCAGCGTGATCGGTTCTTAAAACTTGAGGATTGCCGCTGATGCAGTTAGCAGAACTTAAATCTTGGATCGACCCACAACGGGCGGAGATCGAACAGTTCATCCGCGAACTGGTCGAGATCAACACTTACACCGCCAATACCGCCGGAGTCGATCACGCGATGGATGTGTTTAGCACATTTGCAACACAAAAAGGCCTAAGCGTCGAACGGGTGAATGAACGTCACCGCTTGCTCAAATTGCCCGGCGCGACTCGTCGCCCGCGCATCCTATTGATCGCGCACATGGACACCGTATTTCCGCCCGACGGTGACTTTTTACATTATGAGCCGCTCCCAGACGGCTTTGTGCGCGGCCCCGGCACCGGGGACATTAAAGGCGGCTTGGTGATGGGCCTCTATGCCATGTTAGCCACCCGCGAATTACATGCCGATCTGGATGTGCAGTTGATCGTAAGTGCCGATGAAGAAACCGGATCTCCCACAATCCGCGATTGGTACACGCAAGGCCATGTCGGAGCAGATTACGCGATCGGGCTTGAACCCGGTTTCCCACAAGGGGAGCTAAGCGCAACGGTGCCGTTAGGCGTGGTGTATGAGCGCCGCGGGTATGGCGCGATCCACTTCACTGTCACCGGCAAAAGCGCACATTCAGGTACCCCTCACTTAGGGCTTAGCGCGATCGAAGCGATGGCCCAACGGATCATCCGGATTCATGGGTTAAATGCGCCGGAACGCGGGATCTCAACCAACGTCGGCATTATGAGCGGCGGGATCTCTCCGAATACTGTGGCCGGATCGGCCGAAGCGGTCGCCAGTTTCCGATTTGAGCGCTTAGAAGATGGACTCGCCACGCAACAAGCGATCGAAGCGATCATCTGTGAGTCGTATGTCACCAATCCGGATTTGAAGTTGAGTGATAGCGCAACCTGCAAGTTAGAGTCATTTTTGCCGCCGATGGAACGCACCCCAGAGAGCCAAAAGATCATTGAGGCCGTCCTAGCAGAAGCACAGCGCCTCGGTCATCCGGTCGTGCCGATCGCCCGTGGCGGGGGCAGCGATGCAAATTTTACCAGTGCGGCCGGCACCCCTTCGATCTGTGGGATGGGCGCGCCGACACATGGCATCCATACCACCGAGGAGATGATCTATCTCCCGATGTTATTTGAGCGGATCGAATTGTTAACCGCCACACTCTATCGCTTGTATCAAGCGCAATAAATCCCCCAAGAGAAGGCGTAATCGATCGGTTGCGCCTTCTCGATTTTCAATCGGTTGCGCCTTCTCGATTTTCAATCGGTTGCGCCTTCTCCGTTTTCGATCATTCTTCTCGCAACCAAGCCAGCAAGCGCAAGGCTGCGGGGATGCGAAGCGTCTGATAACGCCCCTGATCTGAATCAATCAACACCAGCGCGTCGGATGCGCTAAAGGCAAAAACGGCACGATCGGCTGACCAACTGATCGGCGTAGGCAAGCCACGCAAACAACGCGCTTCAAGTGTGCCAGAGTCCAGTTGTAAGGTGTAAAGATCGGCGGGCCCTAACGCGCTGCGGGCCCAAAATGCGATCTGAGTCATGTCCGATGACCAAGCGAAATAATGCGCCTTGAGCTGATCCGGCATTGGGATCAAGGCGCGTTCACCTGTCAGATCGCCTAAAAGAATCCCGTCTTGACTGGATGCGATCCATTGTTCTCCGTCTGGAGACCATACTGGAAACGAAAAATAATCGTTAAACAGCCGATGCGACGGGCCGCGCCAAAGGATCGTTTGAGTGGCGACTTCTGCTAAGATCAAGTAGCGATTGGCACTATACAGCACATGCGTCCCGGTCGCATTGACGATCATACGCGGCACGGCCATACGGGCATTCATCTCGCTTATCGGCCAGACATCGACAAAACCTTGAAAGGTCTCGGTTGCGGGTGAAACGCCTTCGGGAGGCGGGATCGGGATAAAAAACAGCCGATCTTGTCCGGTTTCGGCGGGATAATGTTGTACCACCAAGCGCCCGTCCGCTAAGACTCCGGTGAAATTTGTCCATTCATCCGCCCAACGGACTTGATCTAACCAACGTCCGGTCACATCAAACAGATCGATCGCACGCCCTTGATCCGAGTCTTGCGAGATCACCGCTAATTTCGTTTGATCGGGGTGAACGGCATATTCCCAAAGCAGTTGAGGATCATGGATCGGCGCGGATTCGCCTGTCGAGTCGATCCGCCATAAACGCTGATCCGTGCCTTGATAAAAGAGCGCGCCGTCTAGGGCGATCGGCGTGATCAGATCCACTTGCAGACAGGTGGACGGAATCGCCTGGTTCTGACGGATGATCAAGGTGAGCATCAGACCTAAAGTGAGTACATGATACTTTAGCATGATAGGATCTCCGTGATCTAAGATTATTTGATCAAAACGGAGGGGGTGTCCCTCCGTTTTTGAGGAAGTTAAGGGATTAGGGTATATCCGTACAAGCTACGGGGTGGGAAACCGCGCCAGATCAACACGTAAGTTTTGCCTTGCGCGTCGGGTCCAATATTCACCTGAAATTCACCCGTGGTGAGCGCATAAAGGGTTACTTTGCCGATCGTCTGGAGTTTGAGGTTACGACTCGGCGGGTTATTGAGGTATGGCTCAATCAGATCATAGGTAAAATCCCCCGCGAACACCCCTTCACTGGACGCAATGATGTTATAGACGCGGATCACCGGACGACCTTCGCGATCGGCACGCACATACAAGGCCGCCACTAAATCCCCGCGCGCCCGATTGATCCGATCATCTGCCCCCGCGCTCACACTGACTTGTCCCGTCAAACAATCATAACGGTAGAGACTGGACGCAACCGACGGATCATCGACTAAGTTGGCCAAAAAGTCGATCATCGGGTTGGGATCACCCGAAAAAACGACATTGATATTTAACACAAGGCCACTGGTGACCAACCCGCTAAAGGTCTCGACACCGCTGGGAGTCCAGTAGGTGCGTTGCACGTTATACGGGGTGGTCGCATTCAAGATCGCGCCCGATCCGTCTAACACCTCGATCCGATAACTGCCGGTGAGCTGGTTTCCAGCACATCCGGTAAAATTGAGATCGGCGATCTGTAGTGAGACCGCGCTTGCTTGGCTGGGTTGAACCCAAGTCCACAACAGCACCATGAACACAACTGGTAACAAACGGGTGAACATCTCGGTTTATCTCCCTGAACTGACGATCAACTGGACATTATCGACCAAAACGCGGCCGGTGCTGTTTTCGACCACGATCCGCACCCGAATCCGACTCAACGGGCTGCTTAATGACACACTGTTGCTAAGGGTTTGAAAGGCATACGTCCCGGTGGGGATATTGAGGCGAATCCGTTGGCGTGTGCCTGCGCTGTGATCGATTAACGCTAACAGATACGATCCGGTGGTGAAGTTTTCGGCGTTGACTTGCGCGCTTAGGGTGATCGTGTCGTTGACGTTGGCGGTCGGTGTCACCACTTGCGAGAGAACCCGTGCGACATTGCTATCGCCTAATTGTAAGAAACGGAAGGCACAGACCCCCTCGCTAGATCCATTCGGGCGATTACACAAGCGCCGATCATCGGGTAATAGGCCCG
>JALOOG010000068.1 GCA_025454525.1 Anaerolineae bacterium
TTAACGACGATCTTGCTTTAAGCGCTGTGATTCGCAAGGAGCTAAAATGCGCGACTCACTTGATCTAGACGCTTTACAACGGCAATCAGAACAGATGTTACGCTTAAGGGCGTTCCTAAGACGTTCGCAATTATGGTTAACGTTTAGTTTTGTAGTGGTGTTGATCGGGTTGATCCTAGCATCCCATTCACCGGCCACTCGGCCTTGGTTTGAGAACGCCACGCAATTTGTAGTCATCGGTCTTGCACTCACCATTCACACGTATTTGGTGTATTTTGTGTTA
The DNA here is from genome assembly GCA_025454525.1 of Anaerolineae bacterium. Classification (GTDB taxonomy): domain Bacteria; phylum Chloroflexota; class Anaerolineae; order Aggregatilineales; family Phototrophicaceae; genus JALOOG01. The sequence continues at coordinate 284 of JALOOG010000068.1, forward strand.
GTGGCCGTGATCGGAGTCAAGGGAATTTACCGAGCCGAACGCTACAAACCGGATTTTGTGCCTTCTGTCTCTTGGAATTATCTGATCATCAAGCTGTTGATCCTGATCTATTCCATCGGCTGTTTGATCGCCTTGCATTATGTCATCTACACCCGTTCCTACCTGTTTATTCCGGTGATGTTGTTATTGTTGTTGCCGGAAATTTGGGACAGCCTCTACAGACGTTTTTTCGGTTGGGTGATCGAAAATCTCCCCGAAAGCCTCGAACGGGTAAAATTTTTATTACCCTACCACTACCCATTGTTTAATCTCCATTTGGTTGTTCAATCTTATAAAGGTGCTTATCTCGAATTAGAGGAGGCTCAACGGACGATGCTCAGTGGCCGGTATTCGCTTCATTGGGCGTATCTTTCTGCCGAGTTGAACAATTACGCTTGTACCCTACTAGATTTAGGGCGTTATGAAGAAGCCATGCGCTTGTTAGAGTCCGCCATTCGGATCAATCCTATCGGGATACCGTTTTATAACACACTAGCGGCTTTCTACTTTCGTCAAAACATTGAACTAGAGCGTGCGATGCAATGCGTCGAATACGTCTTTGATCATCATGGTAATGACTGGCCTAACAGCTATGGGACGGCATTGGCACAGCGGGCCTATATCGCCGCACTCTTAAATGACCCTGAACAGGCCGAAGCATCATCGGCAATGGCTCAAAATTATGTCGATAAAAGGATGCAAGCAAAACCGCAACGCTCAATTGTCGCTGAAATTTATTATCGTTTAGGTGAAACAGCACGGATTTTAAATGATCCGATCCGCGCACGGATCTTGTATGCTTATGCCATAGAGGCCGCTTCAGATACAATCCATGCACAACGCGCCCGTGAGCAAATGGGGAAGCTGTCCCCTTAACGCAAGTTCGGAGATCCGAACAATTCTCTTATATCCGAATCATGCCGAAACTCGTTACAATAGGGATCATCCATCATGATAGGGGCGAATCGGGGGCGATTTTAGCCCAAAAATGAGAAAGTGAAGCTTATGCAATTTATCTTCTTCTTCGCGTTTGCCTTGGTGATCGTCACGATGTACCTTGCGATTCGGCGCGGGTGGGGTAATCTACGAGTGATCGCCGCGTTAGGTGTGTGTGGCAGCATCGTCACCATGTCGCTCACGATGATCTCGCAACCTAACGTCCGCGTGGATGCGGGGGTGATCGCGGGGGTGTTAATCGGCGGGGCTTTTGGGGCGGCGACCTTGGCGATCGCATGGTATTTCCAGACACAAGAGTTACGCGCCAAGCTGCCCCCCGAATCAGAGGTTTAAAAACATCCATTTTGTGTTGGGTGCGCTATAATGAGCGTGAATTGACTTTAACTTAAACGGATACAACGATGATCGATCTCACCCCTCTCCAAGTGTTCGGCCTGATCGCCAACCTGATCTCAATGTCTATGGCCGGCGGTTTGGTGTTTGCTGTGTTGATCCAACCCCGACGTGAACTCACCAACTATATGTTTTCGATCTTTTCTGTGATCATGGGCTTATGGGGCTTAACCGCGATCCTCGTCATGTTACCGCCCGCTTGGTTGCAGATCGAAGATGTGGTGATGTTTCGCTTGCGTCTTTCCGCGGTTGGGCTATTGGTCATCACTTACTACTTTTTTGTGATCACCTTTATCCAACCGGAAGGTATCGCCGTGCGGATCATCACGCTCTTAGGGGTGGTGGCGATCACCTTCAGCTTAGGGGTGATCTGGTCAGGTCAAATGTTTGTGATCCCTGATGCGCTCATGGATGAAAACGGACTCCGGCCAGATTTCAGCACCTTGGGTTACATCGCTTTTGGTTTGAGCGTGATTTATGTGATGATCACTTTTTGGTTGATCATCAGTTCCGGCAAACCACAAGCGAAACTATTACGCGGACCCACGCTGTTGATCGTGCTTTCGTATCTATCACAGGCGTTTAATGAACCGTTGATCCAATCGGCGGATACCTTTTTGATCACCTTAGCGACGGTGTGGATCGCGTGGGCCGTGTTGCGTTATCAGGTGTTTAACCCGTTGAATGAGTTAAATGTGGAACTACGCACCGCGAATCGGGACTTGCAACAAGTGATCAACGACTTGGCGGCGGAAAAAACCCGCGCCGAAACGCTCAACGTGGAATTACGGGCCGCTAACACCTATAAAAGCGAATTTTTAGCCAACATGAGCCATGAATTGCGGACTCCGCTCAATTCGATCATCGGTTATAGCGAATTATTGCGGCAAGGCATTTATGGCGCACTCACCGAGAAACAAGGCGATCGCTTAGAGAAGATCCACCGCAACGGCACCCAATTACTAGAATTGATCAGCGATATTTTGGATCTCAACAAGATTGAGGCCGGTAAGATGCGCCTTGACCTAGAGACGTTTGAATTTAACCCGCTGCTCCATACCGTGGTAGACAAATACCGCGATAAGGCCCAAGCGAAACACCTAGAGATCCAAGCGCAACTCACCGATGACTTGTCCGTACTCTACGCCGATCCGAAACGCATCCGCCAGATCCTAGAGAATTTGATCGACAACGCGATCAAGTTCACCAAAACGGGTGAGATCAAGATAGAGGCGCGCATGGTCAAGGTGCATCAGGGCATCGGGAGTGGCTTTAACCTTCCGACGATCGGTTGGTTGCGCGATGGGGAGTGGATCGTGTTTAATGTCACAGACAGCGGCATCGGGATCGCGCCGGAAAATCAGGCGCGGATCTTTGAGGAGTTCGCGCAAGTGGACGGCAGTCACACCCGCGAATATGGAGGGACGGGGTTAGGTTTAGCGATCGCTAAAAAGCTCACCGAGATGCACGACGGCACGATCTGGGTGAAAAGTCGCTTGAATGAAGGGAGTACCTTCTTTGTGGCGATCCCCACCGATGTCAAAGACGGGGAGTTGGCCTTGAATAAGACTATCGAAAAATCCCCGTAACAGGTAAAATAAGGTTGACCTTATCTATTGGCAAGGAGTCCCCATGACTGCAAAACGTATTCTTGTGGTCGAAGATAATCGCGATAACATGACCTTGATCGTTGATGTGTTGTCCTCATTTGATTATGACGTGCTACAAGCGACGGATGGCGAACAAGGCGTAGAATTAGCTAAAAACGAAAAACCGGATCTGATCTTGATGGATCTCTCGCTACCGCGTATGGATGGATGGGAAGCGACTCGCGTCTTGAAGGCCGATCCCGCTATTCACCAGATCCCGATCATCGCCTTGACCGCTCATGCGATGGTGGGTGATAAGGAACGAGCGCTAGAGGCTGGCTGTGATGATTATCTCTCTAAGCCGATCGATCTTCCGGAACTTGCTAAAAAATTGATGCAGTACCTAGATTAGAGTCGGGAGATCATCTTGCATATCCTCGCTGTAGACGACAATCCACTCAACCTTGAATTGCTGACCGACATCGCTGACGCAAATGGGTATCGTGTCACCACCGCTCTAAACGGCCTGACCGCTTTAGACTTGTTGCAACGTGAGCCGTTTGATCTGGTGATCTTAGATGTCAACATGCCTGGCATGAGTGGCTTTGAGGTCTGCGCGAAGATCAAAAGTGATCCGGCTACCCAGCATATTCCGGTCTTGATGCTCACCGCGTTACAAGATGTGCAGAACCGTGTACAGGGATTGGATGCCGGCGCAGATGATTACCTCACCAAGCCGTTTAGCGCCCGTGAATTGTTAGCCCGGATCGAAACCCGTCGCCGTGCCAAAAGCGCCTCGGATCACTTGCGTGAAGAACAAGCGATCATCCGTAAGACCTTTGAGCGTTTTGTCTCTCGCGAAGTGGTGGAACAGTTGTTAAAAGACCCGACGCAAGTGAAGTTGGGCGGCAAGCTACAAGAACTCACGGTGATGTTTGCCGATTTAGAGAACTTCACCACGATCTCCGAGACCACTTCCCCCGAACAGTTGTTAGGGATTCTCAATACCTATCATGAGTTGACCGTGCGGATCATCCAACAAAACGGCGGGATCATCGATAAGTTTATTGGGGACGCGGTGATGGCCTTGTATAACACCCCATTAGCTCAACCAGATCACATTTTACGAGCGGCCAAAACCGCCTTGATGTTGCAATCGGCCTTGGTTGAATTTCATCAAACGGTTGAACCGCAATTCCGTATGAAGATCAATATCGGACTGCATACCGGACTCGCGGTGGTGGGCAATGTGGGATCGCCGGAACTGATGGATTTTACAGCAGTGGGAGATACGGTGAACGTGGCTGCCCGTTTACAAAGTTATGGACACCATGGGCAGATCACGATCAGCCAATCGGTACATGACGCGATCGCGAATCAGATCCAAGCCCGACGGATCGGCGCGATCAACTTGAAAGGCCGCGCCGAAGCCATTACCGCCTATGAATTGCTAGGGATTTTAAACGATTAACTGAGTAGATCACCTAGCCGTGTATCTTTGCCTACTTTGCGTTCTAACAAAACGGCCTGAATTTTCCCCCCCAAGACCTTCATCACTATGGGGAAGGTGTGCGTTAAAGCGCGGATCAAATGCCGATAAGAGCGGATCACTTGCTCTCGGTTTAAAGTGTTGGTGATGTAAGCATCGTATAAGCTAATGGCCGCATTGATGATCCGTTCTTCTTTGTAGGGTGTCGCTTGGTTACTAGCCCAGTAATATTCGGTTTGACGCAATACCAACATATGCGAGGCTTCTCCATGTCCCTGTGCGCGATCCATTTCCGTCGGGTTGATATACGCACTCGACTCCGCAATTTGATACGCGATAAAGTAACGACGTAACAAGTCGCTGATGATCTGTTGCCATACATGGATCGGCAATTTTGATTTTTGATGAAGGATTAGTTGCTTAAGACTCTGATTGATGATCTCTTGGCCTTCTTCGTGGCTAACGTCTGCTTTTAACTCTAAGAAATACTCGATCAACGCCTGATATAACCCTTCCAGACTCTGTTCACTGAACGACATCATGTGATGGCGGATTAAAGTCCAAGCGACCGTATGGGATTTTTGATGGCTGATAAACTTGGTTTTTGGCCGATCTTTATCGCTCAACTGAATGCCGTCAATCGACATTTGGTTTAAAGCATAAACGGGCATGAAAATGGAGCTGCTAGAGCTGGAGGTACTGGGAAAATCATCTGTGGCTAAGGCTAAACTACTGAGAGAAATGGCCGGACTCAGGGTGACGTTGGCGACAAAATTACTCCGTAACTGTGAGCTACTGCTGGGTGTGGTGGTTGTGGTGGTTGTGGTCGTGGTGGACATCGCCGGACTAAGCACGCCCACGGCTTCGCTGTAGCCTTCATACTCTAACAGATCGCGCACAGTAACCACATCCTCGGCGGTGATTTCATTTAAGAAGCTTTTGGTTAGTTTTTTGTCTAGAATCGGGCCAAACAACGCATCACCCCACTTGGCAAAGAGGCGTGGAAAGGTGATTTTAATCGCATCCATCCAATGATTGACTGCAAAAGCATATTGTGAAACTCCCAAAGATTGCAAGCGAAATTGGACATCTAATAACTTTTGCAGGTCTTTACGCACGCCATTAAGCTGTTTATCGTCTAAAGTATGAGATTGATCTAACTCCTTCAAGCGTTGCATGGCATGGGCCTCGCCATGCCCTAAGGCCTTTCCACGCTTATAGGTGGCCGCGGTGCTAAGCTGGTAGAGTTGTAAATAGGTTGGGATCATCTTCGAGAGTAGCTTTTGCCAAATATCGATCGGAAGCGCGGTGGTCAACATGCTGGTCATGACCTGATCGATTTTAAGCCCTTGATGTAAACGTTGGGCTTCATCCAAGGTTAAAAATGGCTCAATTTCGGCAAATACCAATTTAAAATAGGCTAATAGCTCCTTTAACGGACGACCGGCCAAACGCATGATCGCGTGACGCACCAATGTCCAAGCAACGGTATGTGACTCTTGGTTGTCAAATTGAGTTGCCGGGCGATCCAGATCTCCTAAACGAATTTCAATGACCATGATATTTTGGGGCGGAAAAGTCACCTCATGAACGCCTAGGCTACCGCTGGCAATGGGAGCTACTACCACTTGTGCCGTTAAATCGGAAGTGATTTTGCTGACGCTGATGAACTCATTCATTGCCTCACGTCCAGCATCTGGGGATGAAAGGAGCGTACTTGTTCCCTCAAAACCGAATTGAGTGGGCGCTTCTAAATCGTCATCCACCACAGCAAAGGGATTTACCGATTGACTTGGCAATGTGCTATCTAAAATTTCGGCCATATCGGATAAGACTTGTGATAATTGCATCCGCGCTTGAGCGAAATCTTCTAATCGTTTTTCTTTGGCAAATTGATTGACCTGTTCACGCAATCCGATCCGTCGTGTATTCAATTCTGCGAGGTGTTGATGTATCTGGTCATTGGTTTTTTCTTGCGTTAAGTTTTTTAAATATTCTTTGTATTGTTTCATCACCAAAATATAATAAGCGCGAAACTCCTCCCATTCCCCGACCGGAATAAAGAAACTGCCGATGCGTTCGCGGACGAGTTGAACCGGACTCGCGATAAAAATCGGATGAATATCATCGATCAAGGGCGGTTGTGAGCTGGATGACGCTCGCCATAAAGCCCGATTCGACGGTCTTTGAGAATGCGTGGTGGGAGGATGATCTGTGGTAGGTGGATGAACGGAAGATTGTGGGCGTGGACGTTTTGGTTTAAATTGCATCATGATGCTGCTCTATCTACCGAATTAAATCATCAAAGAAAGGTGAGCGCATCGGCTTGATCCACCCACCTTAACGAGCTAAACAGGCTTGGCGATCACGATCATGCGTTCGCTGCCATCCCCAAAATCGCCGAAATTGAGATCGCCATAGACTTCATCCACCTCAAAACCGGACAATTTCAACAATAAGTTTAACTCGTTAAAGAAGTAATAGTATAACACCAACGGCGCAAAAGTGCGCTTGACGGTGCCGTCTGCGGTAATCTCATCGTAGATCCATGTCACGCGCAACAATTGACTCGCACGATCAAGGTAACTGACCGATTGTTGCATGACCATGTGGCCCGTTTCTGGTTCAAGGAAGGTGCGCTCTAGGGTGATCGCCTCGGTGTCTTGCGAAGCAAACACATCCCCCGCATTCGGCAGATCTAATACCAAGCGGCCGTCGGCTTGAGTCCATTGGCGCAATTGTTGTAACACTTTTAGTTGAGCGGCTTGATCGTGGAAGTGCATCAACCCGTTATACGGGACAAGCGTGAGTTTAAATTTTACGGGCATGGCATAGGTGAGCGCATCGGCGTGATGTAAGGTGATCTTTTGGCGTAGGGCCGGTTCTTGTGTCAAGGTTGATTCGGCGCGCTCTAACATGGATTGTTCGTTATCGATGCCGTGAACCGTATAACCTGCCCGCGCTAAGGGGAATAAGACCCGCCCTGTCCCGCAACCGACATCCAAGATCGGCCCGCCGTGATCTTCGGCCAATTGCAGATAAAAATCCACATCATCCATTTTGTCGGTGTTTTCCGCGTCATAATAACGTGCGATAATCGAATAAAATCCGGGCATAATCCCATTGATCCTTAGGTAGCTGAATTGTCATAACGGCGATTGTACTATGAGATCCGGCACAATCGGTAGTGACCTTGTTGGTTCTCAGTGCAAAATGGGTTATAACTAGCACATCTTATCGATGAAATTAGCGAAAAGTTGATGAAGCATGTCTAACGAACATAAATTTGGGTTACTTCGCAATATGCTACGGGCGATCGGATTATCGCAACAGGCCGCTGATGATGTGGTCAATTTCATCTTAGATTTATTGTGGGGTGAGGGCAAAACCGGGACGAATGAGGCGCAATCCCCCGAATTTCCTTATCAATTGCGCGATCATTTTCTCTCCCCTGCTGAACTAAGCTTCTTTGAGGTGTTACGAACGGTCGTCGGAAATCAGGCCACCCTCTGTACTAAAGTTGGGTTAAGCGATCTGTTTCGGGTAAAAAATGATGATGCAAGTGCGTACCGTCGTTATACCAATAAGATCGATCGTAAACACGTTGATTTTTTACTTTGTGACTCGTCAACCATGCGTCCGATCCTTGGGATCGAATTAGATGACAAGAGTCATCAGCGCGCCGATCGTCGTGAACGGGATGCGTTTGTGGATCAGGTGTTTCAAGCGGCCGGATTGCCCTTAGTGCATATTCCAGTCAAGCGCACCTATGGGATTGCAGAATTGTCCGCGCAGCTTGCACCATTTTTAGGGCAAGCTACGGTGTCACAACCGACTCCGCTCCCAACACCCACCGCTAAAACGGTGACAGTCACCGCACCTGTACTTGAAACCCAGACACCGACCTGCCCAAAATGTGGCAAGGGGATGTTGTTAAGAACCACGAAAAGTGGTGCAAATGCAGGGAGTCAATTTTGGGGTTGCTCAAATTATCCGACTTGTCGGGCCATGTTGCCATACACAACTTAAAATCAGGGATCAACGGGTGTTGATCCCCTAGCAACCTCATAACAATACCCTATTCATGGAGACACACCTCTCCATCCCACGCGAACCAGTTCCCAATTCATGGTTGGAGAGGGCTAATCATGAGGTTTAACGGTTCATAAAATTTCACCAAAGGTCTTTTTCCGTTCTTCCTCTGTAACCTCAGAAAAGTACCCCACCAATGGAGATACACCTCCCCATCCCATGCGGGCCAGTTCCCTCCTCATTCATGGGGAGGGCTAGGGTGGGGTTGTTATCAAAGCTCACAAAAGCTCTTTTTCCGTTCTTCCTCTGTGTTCTCTGTGGTTTTAGGGCTTTTCCTACCTAATATCTCCCTCTGATTTTCGCTAATTTCCGCCTAAATGCGCGTGAAACAAGCGGTTAAATTCGGTCGGATTTTCCAGATAAGGCGTGTGACCCGTGTCGGCGATCACTTCCTCACGATACGCACCGCCCGCTTGTGCATACTGATCCAACACATAGCGCGTTTGACTCACCATCGGCTGCGGTGGGAACACCTCCACACCGGGATAACCGGGGATCAAGCTACTATAGGCGGACATCTCAAATAACGAATTATCGCTCACAATTTGATCATGGCTGCCACGAATCCATAAGATCGGCGGCTTGGGATCAATGCGATACAACGCGCTCACGTCCCCCCTGTAGATCGGCGCAAGCGCATTCGCCGGGCCCCATTGGCCGGGCGCGCTAAAGGGCCAATTGGCTGTTGCGACAGCATCTCCCGGATATTCTTGTTCACCAATGTGTTCAGACAGCAACCCGGAGAGCAATTCTTCTTCCCGTACTGGCTTAAACGGGGGCTTGAAATAAAACGTGTTCATCACAAAACGCGGCGATCCGGTCTCATCCCCCCGATCACCGCGGGCGATCGCCTCCGTAAATTGTTTGTTCACGATCCCGCCACCCGATCCCGCGCCGTCGGCATAACACAATTCCCCTTCAACGTTTTTCGTACCCCCAAAACCAAAGGGCGATCCGGGGCAAGCAAGCGTCACCGTCAAGATGCGTTCCGGTGCATCGATCAGCAAGCGCCAGATCACCGATCCGCCCATAGAATGCCCCACCAAGTGAACGCGATCAAACTGAAGGTGATTCATGAGCGCGATCACATCATCGGCGAGATCACCCATGCCGCGAGTCGCATCGATCTTTTTCGCACGTTCCGCTCCACCATAGCCGCGTTGATCCGGCGCAATCCCGCGATACCCCGCCGGTAAAGCCAACATGGTTTCTTCCCAATAAGTCGCATTAGACGCATTGCCATGAATAAAAATGATCGGTGTGCCATCGGTGGGGCCACTGAATAGCACACGAGTCGTTAAGCGGGCGGTGGTGATCGTTTGGGCTTGAATGCCGGGTAAAGTTGCAATATCCATCATCAAAAGTCCTTTTTAGTGTGTTGATCGGGTAAAATTTTTTGTGCGATCGTATGTTGTAGATAAGCGATCGCTTCATCTAACTCTTGAAACACCGGCGCTTGCGCGATTCCGAACATCTTGGGCAACATCTGCTTGGTAACCAGCTGGATAAACGGATGCAGACCCACAAACACCGGAGGATGTGCGGGGGCCATACTCGCGGCACGGCTTGGGCCGGAGTCACCAGGAAGTTGTTTTGCAAACGCTAAAATGTCTGTAAAATCGCGATCCGCTTGGCGCAGATCCACGATCAGATAAAACGCCTCAGATGCTTGTTGAAGCACCGAGCGTACTTGTGCTACCTGCTCCGGGTTGATTCCTTCCGACATATGTCCTTGGTAAGTGATCACATAGATCGGATCATCGGTGGGTTTATCGACGCTTACGTGCATGATCAACGGTCTCCTAACTTTAGCTAAATTGTACCCGTAGTTCCCGTTTTAACACCTTGCCGGCCGCGTTGCGCGGTAAACTTTCGACAAAGACCACTTGCTTCGGTACTTTGTACTTGGCCAACTTGCCCGCGCAATAGGTGATCACCGCGTCTGCTCCCAGTTCACAACCCGCCTTTAACACCACGATCGCTAATCCAGACTCACCCCATCGATCATCCGGCACACCGATCACCGCTGCGTCAGCCACCCCGTCAATCTGAAATAACACCTGTTCCACTTCAGCCGGATAGACATTTTCCCCGCCGCTGATATACATATCCTTGTAACGATCGACGATATAGATACAGCCTTCCTCGTCCACCATACCCGCATCGCCCGAATGTAACCAGCGATTCCCGTGGGAATCGATCGTAAAACTATCGCGATTCGCGTCAGGGCGATTCCAATATCCCGGCGTGATATTCGGCCCGCTGATCACCACCTCACCCACTTGACCGGGACTCACATCCTCAAACGCTTCATTGACCACCCGCACGCGGGTATGTTGCAAGGGTTTCCCAACGGAGGTCGGTTTTTCTAAGGCACGCCGCCGATCGATCAAGAATACGGTCGGACTGGTTTCGGTCATGCCAAAGCCCAACTGCACCACGATCCCGCGTTGGGCATAGCGGGTTAACACCGCCACAGGCATCGGCGCACCTCCACATCCCCATGACTGGATCGCCGTGAGATCGCTTTGATCAAAATCGGGATGTTGACTCAAAAACAGGTAAATCGCCGGGACACCGAAAAAATGGGAGACGCGCAGGGACGGATCGCTGATCGTCTTAAGCGTCAATTCCGGGTCAAAGTTACGGGCGATGATATTTGTGCCGCCGAGGTGAAAGATCGGGTTAGCGTAGAGATTTAACCCGCCTGTGTGAAACGTGGGTAACACCACATAATGCACGCTCTCATGGGAGAGTCCGGTGGGGGTAGTGATGTTGATCGCGTTCCATAGAGTCATGCCATGCGTGATCAACACCCCTTTCGGATGACCGGTCGTGCCGGCCGTGTACATGATCGTCAACGCGGTGTCATGGGTGGTATGAGGGGACATCCAGACATGATCATTTGTCTGCCCGATCGTGTCCTCATAACTGGGTGCGTCATCACTGCCCAATTGCGCGCTATCGATCCGTAAGCGGCCTTTCGCATTCGATTTAGCGACTAACGTCGGGATGCGACCCTCAAATTCTGCATCATACACGATCCCCTTTGCGCCGGAGTCGTTGAGGATAAACAGGAGTTCCGGTTCAGCCAAGCGCCAATTGAGCGGTAACATCAACGCGCCTAATTTGATGCACGCGAACTCAAATTCAAAATATTCGGTGGAATTTTTGCCTAAGATCGCGATGCGATCACCGGCCACCACCCCCCAATGATCGCGTAAATAAGCCGCTAAACGTCCGGCGCGATCGTGAAAGTCTCCATAAGTAAACGATCGCCCGGTCACTTGATCGATCATCGCGATTTTTTCTGGCGTGCGATCGGCGTGAAATGCGATCCAATCAGTCGCTAAGATCATATACGCGCTCCTAAAAAATATTTTAATTTTTAGCCATGATTTAGGTAGGACTAACCCCACCTCAACGCCACCGCGCTCCAAGTATACCCCGTCCCAGCACCCGCCAAGACCACCAGATCGCCGGGACGGATCTTCCCTTGCGCGAGGCCCAATTGCAGCGCCAAGACCTGATCCACGCTCTGCACATGCCCATAATCTTCTAAATACACCGATTGATCCGGAGTCAACCCGATCGCCTTGAGGATCTCTAGGTAAAATGACCGCTTCATGTGGGTGATTCCCAAAAAGCGCACGTTTTCGAGACGCTCACCGCCTTGTTCCACCGCATCGCGGATCACCCGCACGAAATTTTCTAGCGAACTCCCGCCGAGTCGCTCCGCCATAAATTCCGGGTTGGTGACATCCAACCGACCGACCAGATCGCCCACCTCACGCGGGCCATCACCGATCGCCGCTTCGGTCAAGATCACCGCTTGCGAGAGCGCGCCGTCAGTGATCGCGGCCGCACCCAAGATTAAGTTGCGGGTCGCATTGCGCTGTAAGAGCATCGCGCCGCCGCCCGCCCCAAAATTAAACATGAACCGGGAGCGTTCATTTTTCGGGTTGATCAAGTCGTTTTCCCGACTCCCCGCCGCCAATAACACATACTCCGCCCCGGTATCCGTCTGCATTAACCCCCGTGCCACATTCATCGCGATCGGAGCGCCCGCGCATAAAGCGTACAACTCAAAGGCGTAAGCGTTCACCGCACCGATATTATGTTGGATCTGGGAGGCCGCGTTCCATACCAGGTGATCTTTATGCTCACTACCATGCGAGATCACCACCTTGATCGCCTGTGGATCTACTTTAGCCATAGTCAGCGCGTCTTGCGCGGCCCGCGTGGCCATGAGCGTTACCGTGTCTTGGGATCCCGCGATATGGCGCTGCCGAATGCCCATTTTTTCGGTTAAGATCGCCGCGGGGATCGCGGATCGTTGTTCAAATTGTGCGGCGGTTTCGATTGTGTCTGGAAAATAAGTGCCGATGCCGGCAATGCCCACAGGAAAGCTCATCATCAAAAGTCCTAAGATTTTTTCTTGATTTTACCTGTGATCCCAACCGCAGGGACAAACGATTCGCTTTTTTTATTGCCTTTGCCCTAAAGAATGCTTTTCACCCCGTTCTTAAGCGCCTTTAAGCTCACTTTTAGCCTCACGCACTCAAAAATTAACAATGTTATTAATTAGGCGAGACTTGCGCGTTTTTGAGAGTCATCCCTCATTTATTTACGCTCTCTTGATAGTGATGCATCGCTTGCCTGATAGACTTTGAGAGGGAAGCTCAACTATGATGAGGGCAATGGCTTAACAGACGGCGGGATGAAAGGATCACCACCATGCAGATCTCAAGACATTGGCGTTTAAACGCTCAACGCTATCGTTTAGAAGGCACTCGCACTCAACACGGTCGCGTAAGTCTGCAAGTCCGTCCGTCTCTGATCAAAAACGCTCAACCTCAGACGGCTAAGTCTGTTTAATCGGCATTTTTTTAACGACTCATTTAACGATTTAAAGGATCAATCTGATGCAAATTTCCAGACATTGGCGCTTGAATGCTCAACGGTATCGTTTAGAAGGCACTCGTTACCCTAATGGATCGGTCAACTTACAAAACCGTCCCCAATTGCCCTTGTATGAACACCTCTTAGGACTCAAAGTTGAATTGCCACAATCGCAACCTATCGCCGAGGTTAACGCGGCTTAATAAAACGGGGAAGATTGCCTTCCCCGTTTTTTTTTATCATTTATCAGAAAAAAAAGCCCCGACGAATCGGGGCTTAAGCGGTTTATTGACCACGCCGTGCTGCTTCAGGATCACCCGGCATCGGGATCAAGCCGGGGATTTCAGGCATTCCGGGGTGAGGATTACGCACTGGCGCGCCACTGGTGAGCGTCAACCGCACATCATCCATAAAGATCTGGCCGGCGGTCGCATTATTGAGGATCTGCACGCGGACACTGGCCGGTATCCCGTCTAGTGTGATACTCCCGTTAGGAAGTGGGGTATAAGCTTGCGTCCCGGTGGGGATCGTCACACTAACACGATCTTGCGGTAAGGCGGTATTGGCATAGGTGACGGTCAGACGGATTTGTGCGCCACTGGTCATATTGCGCGTGCGAACTTGCGCGCTTAACGTCAAAACATCACCGGCCACCAAGTTATACGGGGCAAAGTTGACCGTTTGTGAAACAGCGCTATTTTCGCCGGCCGCGTTGACAAAGTTAAACGCGCAATTCCCTTCTAAGGCGACGGTGCTGGTCGCGGTATTGCAACGACGACGATCCCCAGTCAAACCGCTAAACGTCCACCCGTCCGGAAGTCCGTCCGCCGGGTTGATGTCTTCTTCAAACCCACCATTGACCAAGATATTGATCGCGCCCGTGTTGAGGATAAAGACATACGGCCCGTTAGAGGCCTCGGTGGGCGTTCCGGCCGGGCTTTCGGCCCGCACCGTCCAACTGTATTGACCACTGCTCAACACGGTCGTCACCGCGCTAGGGGCGGTATACGTACACACATTCGGAGTACATTCTAGGGCATCGGCATCAGCATCCGGGGTGAGATCGTTGATCGTGGTCACCAACCCTAAGGCGCGCAAGTTATTCGAGATCTTAAACAAAAACACATCGAATCGCGCAGCATCTGGATTCGCACGCCAAGTTAAGATCAAGTCGGTATCTCGTACTAAGGCGTTCGGTTGCGGATTCCGTAACACAAATTCACGCGGCGGTAAGGTATCGTTCACCGTGAAGGCGAACGCTTGGGTCGCATCGCGTGTGCCGATCGTGTTGGTCGCCGTGACGTTCCAAGTATAATTCCCGTTCACCAACAGCGCTTGTACACTCGGCGCAACCGTGAACGTACAGACCGTCGCTGTACAGATCGAGGAGGCCGATACGGTGCTAGTGGCGATCGGCGTGGTCGGATTCGACGCTTGATACAAGTTGAAGGTGTAATCAACCGCTTCAAACGACGCTTGCCAAGTGATCGTATCTAATCCGGCCGGGTTGATAACCACGCTGTTATTTTCCGGTGTGAGCAGGACAAATGGCGCGGGACGACAGCCTAGCGTTGTGGCGGTGGTCGTCGCAAACGGTGAGCGAGTCACCGCGTTTTGTGCCGACACCCGATATTGATAGGTGGTACATTGCGCGCCGGTGGTATCACTGTAAGTAGTGGTGTTCGCGGGCAAATTAGCGGCTAATTCCGTCCAATTGACCCCGTTATCGCTAGAGCGTTCCACCGTAAAGCGATTTTCGTTATCAGAGTTATCTTGCCAAGTGAGGTTGATCTGGGTTTGTGAGGTGGGTGTACCGACAAGATTGGTCGGTGCGGCCGGCCCACCTTGTGCAAGGAACACATCCCCGACATTGTTCGTATCTCCGGTCACCAAATTGCTGGCAGCCGACTCAAAGGTGACAAAGCGCCCATCCCCGCTAAGACTATGGAAGGTTGCGCTTGCGCCGTTCCCTTGCGCGAGGGTGTTACTCACACTCACGCGGGTGATCAAGCGCGTCACCCGATCATACATAAAAATATCGCCCGCGTTGTTGGTATCCCCGGCGACCAAGTTCGTCGCATTTGACCAGAACGAGATATAGCGGCCGGTGCTGTCAATGCTGGGAGAGCGGCTATCTCCGTTGCCTTGTGTCCCGTCGGGCAATACACTCACCCGAATCAACGAGATCGAACCCGATTCATCAAACACATTATCCGCGTCGGTATCGCGATCATACAAGAAAATATCGGTTCTAGCGTTGGTATCCCCTGTGATCAGGTTACTGGAGGTCGATTCAAACGCCACAAAACGACCCGTATCGCTTAAGACGGGTAGAAAACTCGCCCCATTGCCTTGCGCCCCATTGGCTACATTAACACTTAAGCGGATCGTCTGATTTTTGAGCCGATCCCGCACAAAAACATCGCTGACATTGTTGGTATCACCCGGGACTAAGTTCCAAGCGCGGGAGTCAAAAGCGACTTGCGTGCCGCTAAAATTGAGCGCGACTCCGCCCGTCGTATCCTCAATGGCCGATTGTGAACCGTCATTCGCCACGCTCACACGGGCGATCTGATTCACAGAGCGATCAAACAAGAACACATCCGGTTGACCGTTGGTATCTCCCGGAACGAGGTTATTTGCATTCGATCGGAAGGCCACCAAAAGACCATTCCCACTGATCACCGGACGGAAGCTGGGGCCGTTGGCTTGTGTGTTCCCATTGCCCACACTTACCCGGGCCGTGGCATTCACAGAGCGATCATAGACAAACACATCGCTGGCGTTGTTGGTGTCTTGAAGCGCTGCGGGCGGTAACAAGTTGGCCGCATCCGAAGCGTAAACGATCAAGTTCCCACCGTGATCAATGTCAATCTCTGCGAAAGTGAGCGCATTGGCCTGCACGTTACCCGGCCCGATATTGATCCGCGTGGTGACATCCGCAATCGTATCGCGGACAAAAATATCGCCGGTGTTATTGGTATCGCCAGGGACAAGAATTGCAGAATCTGACCAAAAGGCCACGATCTGCCCGGTGTTATTGATCACGGGACGTTGTGCGCCGCGATCGATCTGAAGGTTAGGCGTTGCCACACTCACGCGCTCTGTAGCGACGTATTGGCGTGCCTCGATCCCGTTATCACCGAACATCAACAAGAGTCCGCTGATGATCACGGGCAGTAACCGAAGGAAGCGTCGTTTAAACATAACCAGAACCTCTTTAAGCGAAGTTATCTTCACGAGTCGCCTCTCATTATAAGAGATGAACCGTCGCTTTACCATGTAACGTAGGGGAGTCGCTTCAAACGACCTCGGCGGAAAGTCGTAACATTTGTTACGACTTTTTCGCTCACTTGTGCTATGCTTGCTTTTATACGATCGATCTGATACGAAAGGCGTAGCTGATGAACACCCGATGTGATTTTTCGGCGCTTACCGTTTCAATCTTACAATTTACCTGATGACGTTGCCGCTGTCGCCGAAAAAAATTTTTACCTTCGTCGCCGCCACTACCGTCGCCACCCAATCAGCGAGTTTAAAGCGATTGCGCTGTTTTAGGTGGGCTTGCGACTCCCGATCTCGCGCATTCAGTGTTAAAATTTAGGCAAAAGTTGAACTGTTGTCATGAGATCGCTAAAGCAAAACGATGAAAAAACGAATTTTGATGCACCCAGAAGAAGAAAAAGCACTCCGTACCCCATCGCAAGCGGTGACACGGGTCGATAAAAAGATCAAAGCGCTCATCCAAGATCTGAAAGACACCCTCGCACAAGAAGCCGGAGTCGGACTGGCCGCGCCTCAAATCGGCGTGCATAAGCGCGTGGTGGTGATCAAGCTAGGGCAGAAACATGATGCGGATGATCAAGAACTGGGGCCGACCTTCGCATTAATCAACCCAGAGATCGTCTCGGCTGAAGGGGAACAACGCGATTACGACGCTTGTCTTAGCATCCCCGGCCTATATGGGTACACCTATCGTCCCCAAAAGATCACCGTCAAAGCTTGGGACGAACACGGCCAAGCGATCCAATTGGATTTAGAAGATTTAGATGCGCGTGTGGTCTTACATGAAGTCGATCATCTGGACGGGATTCTGTTTTTGGATCGCTTGCGTAGCCAAGAGGATCTGTATGTGGTCACGCGGGATAAAAAAGGCCGCCTTGTGCATACCCCGATCAAAGAGATTCTCAAAAGCAGCGGAGGTTAACCTTGATGTCACTGCCCTTGATCCAAGAGACCAAGTTGGTCGCAATTATCCGTTTACCGGATCTCACCCATGCGCTTGATCTCGCTCATGCCTTGATTGCGGGCGGATTCCGGGTCTTGGAATTCACGCTCAATAGCCCCGGCGCATTAGACGCAATCCGCACGATTCGCACTTCACTACCAGAAGTGGCTAACGGCACAGTCAGCGTAGGGGCCGGCACGATCCGCTCCATTGACGATGCCCACGCCGCGATCGATGCTGGCGCGCAATTTATCATTATGCCGACCTTAAAACCCAAAGTGATCGAGGTGGTGAAGGCCGCAAAACTTCCCGTGATCCCCGGCGCATTGACTCCTACGGAAATTGAAGCCGCTTGGGATCATGGGGCAGACATCGTAAAAGTCTTTCCTTCGCGGGCGCTTGGCCCAAAATACCTACAAGAGATCCACGGCCCCATGCCAGAGATCAAGCTGATGCCTACCGGTGGGATCACCCGCGATATGATCGGTGATTTTTTGCTGCATGGTGCAACCGCGGTTGGGGTCGGAGGCAATCAATTGCTGAATCCAGAGGCGATCCGTGCGCGAAATTGGGTTAAAATCACCGAGATCGCCCAAACCTATGTACAGGAGGTCATCCGATGAAAGTCAATCATATCGCGGTGGTGGTCGCAGACTTGGATCAAGCGCTTAAATTTTGGCGCGATGCTTTAGGATTGCCCCTCCAACGCACCGAACATAACGACACAGAAGCGGTTTCGATCGCGTTTATGCCTGTCGGTGAGAGTGAGATCGAACTCTTAGCCCCCACCCGTGACGACACTGGAGTCGCAAAATATCTCGCGAAAACCGGCGGTGGATTACATCATATTTGTCTAGAAGTCCCCGATATTGAGACCGCCCTTAACCAATTGCGGGATCACGGGATCGAATTGATCAATGAAACGCCGCGCACCCGCCCGGATGGAATTCGCTATGCCTTTGTCCACCCTAAAAGCGCGGGTGGCGTGATGGTCGAATTATATCAACTTTCAACCGACGGATAACCGATACTTTTCCCTACGTGAAGGTATCTTAGTATCTTAGCACTTACAAAGAGAGGAATTTACCATGTTGCAGCTTGTCCTATTACTAGCCTTGTTGTTCTTGTCATTGTTCACGGTAAACGCGCAAGAAACCACACTACCCGCTTTTGCGACGGTGGAAAACGATCAATTGGTGTTATACGATGCCGAAGGCAATCGTTCCGAAATCGTCAGCGCCGCGAATGGCTTTCGGGATCCGATCTGGAGTCCCGACGGGAGCAGAGTCGCCTTTTTGATGTTTAATGCGGAGTTCTCACCGCAACTTGGGATCGTTGAGGTCGCAACCGCTACCCATTTTCTCTTAGACGCACCGCTGTTAGACTCCACCTTTAACCCGTCTTGGACAAGCGATGGACGGCTGTTATACGTCGCACAAAATCAGGATGAAGAGTCACCTGATCCGATGGCCTTGATGGCGGACATGATGGTGATTGAACCCGCCCCAGACGCGCAACCAGAAAAATTAGGGTCTTTTGGGCTAGGGATCGGTTGTGGTGGCGGATCGACCTTGCCCGCCGATTGGATCTACTGGGAAGAAACCAATGGCTTAGGCGGCTTTTTCCTCCCGTTGGTCGAAACGGACTTCGGAATCGTGCATAGCACCGATTGTGGGGGGGAAAAACTCGCCCTCTTTGATCCCGCGAGTGGCACAAGTACCGTGTTGGTGGAAAAATTCGCGAAAGCGGTGGTTTCCCCAGATCGGACTCGCGTGGTCGGACTCGAATTGAATTATGACGACCGCAGCCTATCGCGCACCTTGATCTATGACTTGGCCACCGCTGAGATCCGTGATCTTGGCTTAGACGTTGAGCCGGATCAGGTACGTTGGAGCGCTGATGGGAACAGCCTCTATTACAGCGTGCAGATCTACGATCGCAACTTGACCGATGACCTCACCGATGAACAGAAAAATCAATTAAGCACCGATCTCGGTTATGAGATGTTTGAAGTCCCTGGCAATCGGGTGGAGATCTATCAGATAAGCGTTGACGGCGGCGCAAGCACCTTGATCTATAACGCGCCTGCTTATGCGATCGGCCGGATCATCGATACCGCCAGTGGCCTGTATATCACGCAAATACCCAATATGGACGGGTGGTTACAGGCGTTAACCGACGGCACGCTTTCATACAATGAGGATTGGGAATTGTTTGAAGGGTATGTGCAACCAGAAGTGTTGTGGATTCCGTCTGGTGAAACCGAAGCGACTTTCTTAGGGAATTTTGGCTTGTTTACCCCGGCTCCCTAGTTCGATCAAAACAAGGCATGAGTGCGCTCATGCCTTGTTTTCACGTTGTGATCACTGTGCCGTTCCCCAGCACCCCTGCGACACCCGGATGAACTCCTTAGTGCTGCTGCCGTCAAGCCCTGACACGATTCAGAATGTTCCGCCGCGCAGGACTGAGGCCCGGCACAGTCTGATCACAATGGTTTTTAAGTTGAAACAAGGGGCTTATGGCCCCTTGTCGTCAGATTTGTATTAAAAGTTTTCAAAAAATCTTTACTTCCTTTCAGTATAGCCAGCCCCTCCGGTTTGTCAAGGGAAACCTAGTATATTTCTAAGTATTACA
>JALOOG010000069.1 GCA_025454525.1 Anaerolineae bacterium
AATGAGTTTCCGGTAGCGATGTCCCGGTTTAGCTTGGCCGTATTGCAAGCGGATCAACCAGAGATCGCGCTCCCATTATTGGATATTGCAGGTGCATTAAATGCGTTCAATCCGGTGATTCGTATGGTGCGTGCGCCGTTGTATGCAGAAGCGGGACGGATCGGTGAGGCGACCGCCGATGCGTTATGGTTAAGCCTAAGCGATGATCCGGTGGTGTTGCAATATGCCGCGCCCTTACAGGCCGCTTATCCCTTAGATCCGTCCACCGTTGAAACATGGACAGTTTATCCCGTGTACAGCACAAGCGGTGGAGTTGGGGGGAGTTACAATTCCGACCTTACATCCATGCCGCCACGTCCCTCGATCTCGTTAAGCACATTTGAGGACGGTTTATTAGCACAAGGGATCGCGTCGATGTTAGGCGAAGAACCCAACGGAGCGGATGTGATCTTTTTGCGAGAGAGCGATGAAAACCGCTATGAATTTTCTACCGCCGATGCCGAAGGAGTCGATCCTTTCTTTGAAAACAGTTTCGCGTTGATTTTCAATTTCAACGGTGAATGGTTCAATGTGGATTGGTCACAATATTATTTTGAAGGGGCCTACTTTGCCAATTACTTTGTTACCCCTGCTGATATTGCAGCAGATCCGCGGAGCGGTTTTAACGGCGCGGATGTACGCTGTGGGGATATGCTACCCGTCTACCGCCCCGGAATGCAGATCTATGCTTATAATTTTGACGGTCAACCCGTGTTTGATCAACCGAACGGCACACCCTTAGAACCCCTGTTCCAAATGGGGCAAATTCTGACGGTCGGGGATTGTATCGACGGGATCTTGTGGTTGGAGATCGAAACGATCGACTCCATTACCGAGGCGATCGGCCCGACGGGTTGGATACAAAGCAACGATGATACAGGCCTTTACCTCTGGACGATCGCGGATCACTCGTTACTCGGATTCTATTGTCCAGACACGTTACCTGTGCGCTTGGTGATCGGCTTAGAAGGTGAGGTGATCATCGGGCAAGGCGCAAATAACCTCCGCCGTGAAGCGTCCACCGAAAGCGATCTCTTGACCGCGATACCTGAAGGGGAACGGTTTAATGTGGTCGGTGGGCCGGCATGTGGTGAGGGACTCGTCTGGTGGCAAGTGGAATATAACGGTTTTACGGGTTGGACTCCGGAAGGTGAAGGCGATACCTACTGGCTAAACCCAATTTTTGAGCGTTGATGAAGCGTAGCCGTCCGGGATCGATCCCGGACGGCGTTTTCACCTAGCTTGCTTTGGCGATCAAATTCTCAACGGCATCGTGTAAATCGCTTGGGTTGATCGGCAAGGCAAACACATGATCCGCATCCCAATATTTTCGAGCGGATTCTAAAGCGATCGCTCGTTCGGTGATCACGATCACCCCTGTATGGCGAAGTTGATGATAACGCCGGATCAAGGCAAGGATCGTGACCGCCGATACGCCCGGAACTTCCATGTCAAGAATGATCACATCGGGTGAAATTTGCGGAATGCCTACCAACGCTTTGGTACTAGAGTTAAAGACGTGGATCTCCTCCGCATGATCCCGTAAAGCCTCGAAATAAAAGTCAGATAGGTTGGGATCGTCTTCAATAATCGCAATACTACTCATCTCGCACCCCTTACAGTAAATTACAAACGCTAAGATCTCCATTGTACGGGGAATCAGCTAAAATTAAATGAGAAAATACACTTAAACGTAAAAAAATACGGTAATCTATTTACATTTTGCTAATCGATGACTCGCATCCTCTTAATTTAAACCTGATGTGTGCCACAAATTGAGGGAGTAACTAAATTCAAGAGTATACAAACGCCATGATATGAGCAGGAGAGTGACGATAGACTTGTCAATAAAGCAGTTGTCGATTCCAAGCATGGACAAACCGTTCGATGGCATGTGTCAAAGTGTCTAAGTACCGAAAGAAGCAATGTGAACGACGCGCAAGACGTACCAAGATAATGCCATAATTCAGCCTTGTCGTCTTACACGCGGTAGATCTAGCTCTTATCCGTAAAAGCCAGATGAATGCCGCGATGGTCAAGAAAAGCCAAGTAGGTGGGACTGCCATCGCTGTAATCAAGCACCGCTTGCCACTGGGCTTGATCACAGCTGAAGCTCGCCACCCAACCGACAATATAACGGGTGGCACAATCTCTCAAAGTCAGGAGGTAGGCTTCATTTTTTCTCTCCGATGAAAGTGTAGAGTTCATCCTGCTCAATCACCGCTGCCGCTTCTGGCTGGAGAGGGTGATCGGACAAGGAGGCCGCATGGGCGGCGATCCAAGTTAGCCAACATCTGATGCACCACGTCAAGATGACGGGCGATGCATCGTAAATTCATCCCATCCACATATAAGCGAAGGTCTTGCCGTCGCATCTGTTCCGGATAGCCTTCTTCCTTGGGCTGCGACGTATAGCGCGGCTGGCAAGGTTAGCTCCCCGCTTACGTTCGACCGACTTTCTTTCACTTGACGTGTCGTTTCTTGGCGGTATGAGAGTGAAAGACACGCATCTTCATGATCCGAAACGGATAGAGCATTGCCTTGCGGATTTGTGAAATGTTCCCGCTCCGATCTTCAGTCCCGATGTGGCGATTGCAACGTTTTTCGCTTGGTTTTAGAGACTCTAACGACGACGTTCATATGTGCCGATCTCACCGTCATCGTCAATGTAGTAGATCGATTCCGGGGGCGTGTCGGTCATCTCAAGGCGATTTTTGCGCTTGATAAACAACGGGTCTTCGGTGGGTGGGATCAATCCGCCTAAGATCTTCGGCACGATCGCACCCGTATTGATACCGAAGACCAATAACATCGTTTCAAACAACATCAATGGCAAAACCATCCACGCGATCCCGAACGAGACTGATCCCCAGATCATTTTGGTCATGAGGTAGGTCGCATCTTGCCAAGTGGTGGCACTTTGCAGATAGATCCCCACCACATGCAGCGGATTCCAATTACGGAACTCCACATCGGAGTCTAAGGGGGTCAATTGAATGCCCATGAATTTCGCGGCCAACCAGCGATCAAACTTGGCCATGCGGCGCATCGTCGAAAAGGCCAAAGCCAACAACGGCACACCAACCCAGATAAACGAGAGTCCAAAGCTGATCCCAAAACCAACGATCAACGTCATAAAATAGAACAAGCCTAACGGAAAGTTCAAGATCATATATAGCCAACTACGCCAGCCATACGCCAACGGATGGGTAGACAACGGGTTCACATTTGACATAGGACACACCGATCGATGATCATCTCATGATTGCTCTCTAATACGTAAAAATCGGCGACTCGTTCTATCGTAGCGCGGTTGGGATCGCTTATAATGACATTTTACAGGAAAAACGCATGATCGGCTTTACACAAAATTTTCTGCATAATCAGGCCCTTGTCCATAAGTTGATCCAACAGGCCCAACTCCCCAAGGGTAGCACCGTCTTAGAGATCGGCCCCGGCAAAGGCATCATCACCGCCGGATTAGCCGAACAGGTGGGATCACAAGGGCGGGTGATCGCGGTGGAATTAGATCCAAAATTGGTGAGCGCGCTACAAACCCGTTTTCAGGCAACTCCCCAAGTGAGCATCCTCTCGCAAGACATCCTCACCTATCCCCTAGAGCAGTTGCCGAAAGATTATCGGGTATTTTCCAATGTGCCGTTTAACATCACCTCCACGCTGTTAGAGTACCTGTTTACACCGCCGAGTCAGCCCATACAAGCGCACTTGATCTTACAAGTAGACGGATTGATCGCCGAAGGCGGCGGTGAGACGTTTAAATCGTTGTTACTCGCGCCGCTGTATCAAATCCGATTGGGTCATCACTTTGCCCGCACCGATTTTACCCCACAACCGCGCGTCGATACCGCCTTGTTCACATTTGATCCCCATGTCACGCCCCGGATCGATCCCGCTCAATATGCGCTCTATAAGGACTTTTTAGCGTTGATCGCTAAAGATCGAGTCGGTGAAGGCGTGTGGAAAAAGTTGTTTTCGGCCGGGCAATTGGATCAGTTGCGCGCTCAAACGGGTTTGATCGGTGGGCGCGGCCTCAAAACACAATCCGCGCAAGCGGTGATCGCCGCGTTTGAACAGTTTACCCGCTTCGGCAAAGTGGCCTTAGTGCGCGGCGCGATGCAACGTTTACGTGAGGAACAAGATCGCCGCGAACAGATCAATACGGCCGGCGGACATCATCGCTCTAAATCGGGTCGGAATGACGATCGGCGGCGCTAAGCGAGGAGTCCAGACTCCCCGCTTAGCGCTGTGCTTTAGTGGCCGAATTCGTCGTGACCCGTGCCGGTGGCGATCACCGGAGTCGGGGCGGCGGTATGGTGATGTAAACGGACTTCATCGGCGGGTGGTAGATCCGGATAGGTCAACGGTTTCACGGGGAAACCGGGATATGGAGACACGATCACGTCTTCATCGGCATCATTTCCGTGATCGTTATGCGGATTGGTTTGATCGATGCTGTGAGATGCGCCAAAAACTTCGGTATAGGTTAACGAGGCGGTGAAGGCCGCGCCGGGGTCTTGGGCATTGGTCGGATAGATCGCATTGACCTCTTCCGGGGTCATGTTGGGGGCGGTCACCTCGGCGCGTGGCACATAATTCACTTGGCTGGCATCGGTGATCACATTGACGGGTTGCATCATGCCGTTGTCCTCATGTAGCAGGATATGGCAATGATTCACCCACCGGCCGTCAAAGTCGGGGAAGCGCATCCGGAACACCCCACGCCCGCCGTTGCGCGGCACGCCTAACGTATCCGCCCAACGTGGGAACGGTAACACATTCACCAGATTTCCCGCTTGATCCGGCACATCGATTCGCGAAAGCCAAAACGGATTTTGATGAATGTGGAAGGGATGATCGGCAGCATTGGTCACGACCGCTAATTGTGGTGTGGCGGGCGGTGTGGGAGTCGGTGTGCCGGGCCCTGGTGGACAATTTTGGATTGGATTGCCATTATATTCTAAAGCTTGGGCGCGAGTCACCGCGTAACTGGTCACATGCCCACCCCAATAGACTTGCGCGGGTTGATCCACACCGTCTTTTTTGGCGATGTATTCGACTCCCGAATTGGGGAAACCGTACAACGTCACTGAATTATTGGTGACGGCCCATTCTTCAGCCGTGTTAAACAGGATCTTGGGCGCATCTGGGTCATTGGGATCAAATTTGCGGCCGTCGATGTTCAGGGTGCGCGCATTCGGTGGTAACAGATAGGTCGGCAAGGGCGAACCGTCCGGTTGTGTGAGATCCGTCCAGTTCACCCCGTCCAAGGTGAGCGATGAAGGGGCTTGATAGTAGCGCAATTTATCTAAGTCCGGGTTCTGTTCAACGTAATCCGCCGGAACTTCGATCGCCGGAAAGCCAGCCGCCCCCCACCCCGCATAACTGATCACGCGAGTACGGAACTCGCCCGCTTGCGCGCCGCTTTGAGCGGCCTCATCTGCACCGATCTGGAGTTCTGGATCTTCGATCGGTAACAAGTAGTCTTGTACAGCAGGTAAGGTGATCGTGCTAAAATCAAAGGGATAAGGCGCAGCGGTTAAACCTTGTACCGGTTGACCCCGCACGATCACATAAGCGACGATCGTATCAGGGGCGAGACCGCCGTCTCCATGCAACGGATTAGAGCGGGCGATCACGGTATACACTTCGGGCAGATTCGGATCGACTAAAGGGGGAGCTTGGAAGAACACGTCGGCCCGATCGGCTGCCGCCATATCGATCTCGTTGGGACGATAGTAAGCATTCATGACGCTATTGGTATCGGTGTAAGCGTCAAAACGATTTGAGAGATCCGCGTATAACGGGTTCGCTTGCCAAGGATTACCGAGTGCGTTTTCGGCAAGATTAGCGATAAAATAAGCATATCCCCCGTTATTCGCTTGTACCAATGTCACCCCGTCCCATGACAGCATCCATAACGGTTGTTTATAGCTGTCTAACTGTTCCCGTTGGATCGCATCCGGCACACAGGGGTTTCCGACAAATTGCGCCATACGTTGATAGGTGATCGCACCCGCCGCCACAGCATTTTGTCCGCGGCCACCCCCTTGTCCGCTTCCACGTCCGCCGCCCTGACCGTTACCGCCCCCTTGTCCACGTCCGCCGCCCTGACCGCTTCCGGGGACAGGGGCCGCGGTCGCTTGTTCGGTGGGAACAAAGGTGATTTGTGCGAGTCCGGCGTTCCCGGTGGTTGGGTTGGTCTCCCATGACCATTCCCCTTTTAAGACCATAAAGTTGATCGGCGCGCCGCCGTCCACACTGCCATTTAACACGCGCCAACGTTCGATCGCGCCGGGTTGTAAGACGATCGTGCGTGGCTCAAAGCTGCCATTCACGCTTGGGATTACCGAAGTGGTGGTAATTTGTGGAAGTAGACCCGGTTGCGCGTCGGGATCGGCCGCTTTTACGCCATTGTTGACGCGCTGAATCAGCATCAACCGCTCCCGATAGGCAAACGGCCCGGTACGGATCACCGGATCAGCGAACGGATCGCCCGTTAATTGTCGGTTGATCGCCTCGTCTTCTTCCCCTTCTACCACCAAAAAGCCCGCCATACCGGATGCGACTTGATTGTGGGTTGCGCCGTGGGAATGGGGATGATACCAGAAGGTGCCGGCCGGATGCTTTTGGGACGGATCACCTTGTACATCCCCTAAGCGAAATTCATACAAGGCCAAACCGACGATCTCATCTGGTAACAAGAAGTCACAATCAGGTGTGACTTGGCGGGCGCGCCAATCGGCCTGCGGCATCACTCGCAAGTAGATGTTATCCGAGTGGGTGTTGTCTTCGTTGCGACCCGGTGAGACATGCAGCCCGTGTGTGTGGATGTTGGTGTGGTGGGTGGAATGTGTACCGTTGACGTGTTCTCCAAGGCAAAAGTTATCCTTGAGCGTGGCTGGGATCAGGCCATCGCCTTCACCATAAAAATTGAGGCCGGCACTTTTTTCCGCTTGGATTGCTGCGCCTTCGGGCCCCATCGAAAGCGCCGCCGGATCGGGGCTGATGCCCACGGGGGTTTGACCAAAATCGCGCCCTAACAAGTTCCGCAATTCTACAAACAGCGTTTCATCGCCTTTCATGCGGATCGTGGGGCCGGGAGTCGTGCCGTTATAGCTGAATAACAACGGCGGCACGTTGATAAAACTGCTGGCGACCCCGGAAATCGGTGCGGCACTTTCCACCACGTTTAACACCAAGTTTTGACCGGGCCACTCGCTAGGCCGCCAAACCCATGGTTCGCCCCAAGTCTCGGCCACATTCGGCAAGGTAGCCGGGTTTAATGGGTCACTCGGATCGGGTAGAGGATCGGGAACACCGCGATCCGTTCCACCAAGTCCGCGGCCACCGCCATCCCCGCCGCCATCTCCATCTTGTTCAATCGGCATTTGGCCTTGGGTGAGCGCGAATCCGGCACTACTCGCGGCTGCGAGTCCGGCCAGAGATCCGCGTAAAAAATTGCGTCGACTCAAACTATCTGCATTTGGATCTGTCATAAATTTCCCCCTATTGGAATAGTGATCAACATGAGTGACAGATTAATTTTAACGCACAAACGCTTTTCTGCCACTGAATCCAACGATGCTGATAAGGGAAGGGGACATAAAGTAAGCAAGGTCATAAGGCAAAAAGCAGCCCTACGATCCCTTCCTACAGGAGTTGATGAAATCGGACTTTAAAGTAACGCAAGCGACACACACTGACTGTAACGCTTTACCGTAGCGGTATATTTGGCTAATACCCCTAAACCTAACTCTAAACCTTTCTCTTTCAAACCTGCCCCTGATAGCCAAAGATGAGGTTTGTGTAGGATAGGGTGATATATTTCGATGGGTAGAAAACTTTCCTGGTTACTTCAGATCAGATTTAACCTTTGACTGACGGCTTTAATCCGCCCGGCAAGGTGTCCTCTAACCGCCTTAAAGCTGGGATCAAGGCACAAATTGTCGTGAGGATCACGATCGCCGATCCCGTTAACAAGGTCAATAGGGCCGCGCCACGCCCAACCCCTACGCCTAACACATCGCCAAAAATTGGACTGAGAGAACCGATCTCCAACATAGCTGGCTCAAACACCGCTGCGGCAAGATGGCCTGCTAAAAGTAACCCCAACGCTTGCGCGCTTACCCCGATAATCACCCGAAACGCAAAAATCCGCCCTAATACCTCTGGGGCAGCAAATGGTGCGGTTCAAGGTGATTAAGGCGGACATCGCCATTCCAAACCCGAATACCCCTAGCAGAATCCACATAACCTCCGGCCGTAGACTCACGAGAATCGCAGCAATTCCCATGAACATCGCGTTTAACAAAATCCCATACATACGTGCGCGCATCCCGCCCAACTCATGTCAGTTGGTTGAACATCGCAAGAAATCGAAATGGGTATTTTTGAGCGCAGGTGTTTAGGTAAACGGGCTTCTGGCTTTGAGGTGCTTTGTCTACGCATCTCTGTTCTTGAACATGAACGGAATGCCGCTCATGTTACCATTAATTAACTGACGTTTTTCTACCGGGGATACTCGTGTTCGATTGGCTCGGCTTTACCCTAAGCTTATCAACTGTTCTACCGCAGGGAAGCAGTGAAGCGAGCAGCCGAGATTCGTATGTTGCACTTTAGGAAGGTTGCGTTTGCAGATGCAAGCGCGGGGTGATGTTTGGCGTAGACTGAAACCCGTTTTAGAAGGGGGAAGTGGCGGCGAAATTTTTGGATGAGTTAAAAAAAGGCCTTCGGCAGAAACTTTGAGTGTCTCTGTTTGAGCGAAAGCAGTGTGAGCCTACATAGCCAGCTCCAAGCGTGTTGGCAATGTCATACTCCGCACAGTCCCGACTGTCACAAGAGATAACCTATCTGTCTGCGTGTTATAACTGACGGACGGATGAAGGAATTGTACAAGCAAAGAGTAAAAAATGCGAGTGCGTTGATCGCGATTGGTATGGGTGTACCTTGAGAAGCGTTGGTTACTGGTTTTAGACAATGCCCCCTTTCATCACAGTCATGAAGTCGGTGCATTTCCCAGTCTGTTTGAGGATCACAACCCAGTCTACCAGTTGCCGCCTTACTGCCCGAATTGAACCTGATTGAGCGTTTCTGGAAGCATTTAAAAGACTACATCCTCTCTAATAAATTATTTTATTATATTAAATTACTCTTAGGAAATTTAGGGCATTTCCTTCAACAGCAAAATGACCTCAACTTCCTCAAGCGTTTTCGATTTGCCAAAAACTTTTAGTGAGGTACTTTTGTGGCGATTTTTCCAAATTCCCCGATTCTGATCTCAACAGATCAAACATCAGTTCTCTTACTAGCCAACGGAGGATCACCATAGCCTAAATCTACCCCCCAAACCCGCGCACTCCAATTATTGGACCAAAACGGCGATCTTTGTCATACTCAGCTTCACCCTCAAGATCTCTTGTAGCACCTTGCGCTCTTGGAGGGCCATATTGCGCCAAGAGTTTTTCTCCTCTTATATCGCTGCGACTAACATCACAGAAGATTTGCTATCATCCCCTCACACTCTTAGACATCGCGTATCGCAACCGCCCGTCATCGCGACTTTAAGCGCCTTTATCGGGAGCAAGATTTTGATCTCATCTTATCCGTGTCCCACGTTTACACACCCTGCACGCCTATCTCCACCGCTTGATCTTAGACGGCCACCGCAATTAGGCCCGCAGATCAAGTCCGCCTAAGATTCAATTGGTAACTTAAGCCGATCGCTTGTAAGATTAAGGAGACTTTTTCCAGATAACTAAGGGGCATTGATGAGCGATCCGTTGCTCAACCAGAAATTCGCCTATTTTGAAATTCAAGATCGGATCAAAGCCGGCGGGATGTCAATCGTCTACCGAGCGTATGACACGCGCCGTCGCTTAATCGTGGCCTTAAAGGTATTACAACAGAGCCTCTCATTACACGATGACATTGTGACTCGCTTTGAACGCGAGGCAAAAATCGCGGAACGCTTGCGCCATCCGCACATCGTACAATTTTTTGAGGCGGATCAGCATCAAGGGTGGTTGTATATCGCGATGCAATTTATGGTCGGAGGTAGCTTGGCCGATCAACTCGCCGCGAATCCCAAGATCACCTTAGCACGCACCGCCGACATCCTAGAGCAGATCGGCAGCGCTTTAGATTATGCCCATCATGAAAAGGTGATCCATCGCGATCTCAAACTCGGCAACATCCTTTTAGATGAAAACGGCGATGTCCTGCTCACCGACTTCGGCATCGCCCGCATGTTAGACGCAACCCAAGGCCTCACCACCCCAGATCAACAGATGCCCGGGACGGTGAAATATATGTCACCCGAACAGGTCATGGGCAAAACCGATCTCGATTACCGTTCGGATCTTTATTCATTTACGGTGATCGCTTATCTCTTAGCCACCGGACGTTACCCCTTCACCGGAACAGATGACATCGTGGTGATCAATCAGCATTTGAATATGCAACCTCCCGCGCCGAGTCGAGTCAATCCCCATTTGCCATCGGGATTAGATGACGTGTTGATCAAGGGACTCGCCAAAAAGCCCCATCAACGCTATCAATCGGCGGGTGAATTTGCCCGTGCTTTCCGTGATGCGATCAGCGGTTATGAAGCGGTTACAGCTTATGTAGATATGCGGGCAGAAAATCCGGCGCTTCAGGCCCAATCACCCGACTTTACCCGTTATGAAAACCAGACCGATCACCCAACCATCCCTGAACGCGCTACCACTGAACCGAAGCGTATCCGCATTGATCCGTTAATGGCGATCATCGGCGTGATCGCGCTGATCTTGGGAGTCAGCGTTCTATTGGCTTTTCAAACCAACCGAATCCAACAAGATAATCAACAAACACAAAGCGCGTTCTCTGCCCTACAAGCGACCGAGACCGCTTTTGCGCTCCTTCCCACCGTCACTTATACACCCAGTCTCACCTTGTTTCCCACCGAAACCGAGACGTTTACACCCACCCCAAGCCCAACACATACGATCACACCGTCCCCGACCGAAACGTCTTTGCCTACCTCAACCTCAACCTTAGCCATGACCGTGACCGAGACTCCGCTCCCAGTGACTCCCGCTGAAGTCACCGACACCGCCTTTAGCACCGTAAGCGAGTTTATGACCGCTTTACGCAACTTGGGATCTCAAAGCGCTTTCAATTGTGTTGCCTTTATCGATTATTATGCCTATTTGACTGGAGAAAGTCCCTTAGCCGCTTTAACCGTACTCGTGGATGATCAAGATGACGCTTTCCACGATGTATATACGTTTTGTGAGGATGAGCGCGAAAATCCCCGTGCGCCCTTGGGGTTTGAGTTATTTTTCCGATTTGACGAAGCCAGTAGACAATTAGACGAATCGCGTTAGAATCAGGCAAACATTGGATCACCACTATCTATAAGGAAAAAAATTTTATGGCCAGAAGACGCAATGACCCCAACACTGTGAACACCGTCCCCGCGTTGATCGCAGAATTTTTAGGCACCTTTACCCTTGTTTTTGTCGGTGTTTGTGCCGTGACGATCGCCGGAACTGCTGGCGGAGTCGCAGTCGCCGCACTTGCACATGGCTTGATCTTGATCGGCTTGATCTACACTTTTGGCAATTTCTCCGGCGCACACTTTAATCCAGCCGTTACAGCGGGTCTACTGGTTGGGGGACGTATTCCCTTACAACAGGCCGGCTTTTATATGCTAGTACAATTTTTAGGCGGGATCGTGGCCGCTGTGATCGCGTCCTTTGTCCTACCGACTGGGACGAATTTAGGGCAAACCTTAGGCTCATTAAG
The DNA here is from genome assembly GCA_025454525.1 of Anaerolineae bacterium. Taxonomy (GTDB): domain Bacteria; phylum Chloroflexota; class Anaerolineae; order Aggregatilineales; family Phototrophicaceae; genus JALOOG01. Next base: position 11,848 of record JALOOG010000069.1, read on the forward strand.
CCCATCTACTCAACCCGTACAGATCGTGATCTTTGAAGCGATCATGACCTTCTTCTTAGTCAGCACGATCTATCAGACCGCCGTCTACAAAAAAGCAGGTGATTTTGCCCCGATCGCGATCGGTTTTACCCTTGCGGGCGCGATCCTAGCCGGTGGAGTCTACACGGGAGCATCGTTGAACGCCGCCCGTACCTTAGGGCCGGCCCTCATCGCGGGCGATCTGTCTTACCTGCTCCCCTATTTCATCGGGATCTTTGCAGGTGGAATCTTGGCGGGTTTATTGCATTCATTGGTCTTGAATCCAGAATAACCAACGGTTTATAAGGGGTGATCATGTCCGATCAACAACTACCAGAGTCGAAAAGCGCACTCATCGGCAAGCGGTTAGGCAAGTACGAACTCACCCAGATGTTAGCCTCTGGGGGAATGGCACGCATTTATAAGGCCTTAGATACCAACCTTGATCGCGTGGTGGTGATCAAAGTATTGATGCGCGAACTGGTAGAGACCGACGAGTCACTCACCGAACGTTTTAAGCGTGAAGCTAAGGCGATCGCCGCACTTGAACATGACAATATCGTGCGGGTTTACGATTATGAACAGCAAGGCGATCTGTATTACATCGTGATGAACTACATTGAAGGGGACGATCTCGCCAATGAATTGACCCGCCTCAAACAACAGGGGAAATTAATGGATGTGAATCGCGCCTTGAAGATCATGTTACAGGTCGCTTCTGCCTTAGATTTTGCTCATTCTAAAGGCATCATTCATCGCGATGTGAAGCCGTCGAACATCCTCTTGACCAAAGAGGATAAGGCCGTTTTAACCGATTTTGGCTTGGTCTTACGCCAATCGATCGACAAAACCATGGGAACGGCATTCGGAACACCGCGTTATATCTCACCCGAACAAGCGTTAGCCTCTGAAAAGTCTGTGCCACAAAGTGATATCTATTCAATGGGCGTGGTCTTATACGAGATCCTCACGGGAGATATGTTATTTCGAGCCGATACGCCCATGGGGATCGCCTTGAGTCATATCAGTGAGCCGCCTCCCCGTCCGCGTTCGGTGAACCAAAATATCCCTGTAGAGGCTGAACGTGAGATCCTCAAAGCACTGGATAAAGAACCGTTAAATCGGCATCGCTCTGCGACCGAATTGGTCAACGCGGTGAAGCGTGCCTATGAGTTAAAAGATGAAGCGACCAGCGAAGTCCCGAAAGTCGCCCCCAAAACGCCGATCATGCCCGAAGCGCGTGAAATCCGTGACGAGGTGAAAAAGGCCACCGATGGCCCCCCGTTAAAACCGATCTCTACAGCGAATCCACAGGCCAAAGAGAGTGTATCGATCCCTTCTCCCGCGCCCAAAGAACCCTATACCCGTCCCATGCCAGAGATCAACAAACCAACCGCCGAAGGCCGACCGGCCACAAAACCCCCACTTGTGCCGATTGCCATTGTGGGCGGGATTGTGACCCTAGTTTTGATCGGTTTGCTTTTATCAAATCTAGGCAATCGTGATACGACCACGCCCACCGATGCAGCGACTCCCGCTAATACCACTTCTGGCACAGAACCGACCGCTGCTTCAGTCAGCTTAAGCGGGTCAATCCGCCTTGAATACGATGAAACGGTCTTGGTGATCCGCAATCAGGGTAGCGAAGCGATCAATTTAAGCGGTGTGATCCTCACTCGTTCCGGGGCAACCGAGGGGATCGCCTTATCCGATTTATCCGATCCCGCGTTGCCTGCGGGGGAATGTATCGGTTTGTTTCGCAACGATAGCGCTTTTGCGCCCAACCAATGGAATTGCACCCGTTTAGAGCATGGCCGTTTAGCGATCGCACCACAAGAACTGGTGTGGTTAAACCGGGGTAACGCCCCCCAATTTGAGTTACGTAATGCGTCTGGAGTGATCGCCACTTGTAACACGATCGGGCGGGGTGGACGGGGTGAATGTGCCTTTGACTTGCGCTAGAGGTGAAATAACCCATGTAACATCAGATGCTTGAGCGTGATGACGATCGACTCTAAGTGATCGTCATCCATGCGAAGCAAAAATTCCCAAAATAACAGGTTAAACGTCCATGCCAACATCCGACGATCTAGGTCTTGGCGGGCATTTGGGAAAGAGGATAGCGCTTCAAAGGCAGCCCATAAACGCATCGTTGTCCAAGCTTCAATCTGATCGTTGAGGGCGCGCAGGTGTGAGTCGCGCAACATCACTTCACGCCATGCCCGATACACCCCGCGATAGGCCCAATCCAATTGCAATCCGGCGCGTAACAACGCCTCTAATTGCGCTTCAATGGGTTGTTCAGGGGTTAACACCAATGGGAATTGTTCAAGATCGGTTACCAACTGATCCATTAGCACAAGTAACAGATGTTGTTTGGATAAAAAATGCTGATAAAACCCGCCAACGGCTACTTCAGCGGCTTGGGCGATGTCTTGGATCGTGGTGGATTCAAAGCCTTGTTGTGCGAACAAGGTTTGTGCGGCCGTCAATAACGCGGTGCGTTTATGACGGCTACGCGCTTGTTTAGGTTCAGGAGGTAACGCGATCCCCGACAACAGATCGGGCCGTGCTAAATTCGGTGATATGTTGGGCAAGGACATCTGGTTGATCTTCCGGTACAAAGGCTCGTGCATTGGCAACCCAAACGAGTCTAACATCTGGGAACGCGTCCTTCAAGCGTTGTGCGAATGGTGGAGTAAAGATCCAATCATCTTTCCCCCACACGATCAATACCGGAATGGTCACTTGTCCAAACTTTTGAGCCGCAGCCAAAGTATAGCGATTTGAGACTCCAACCAAAAACTTACGCAGATCGCGTAATACCGCTGGATCGCGTTGGGCAGGTGTAAAAAACGCATCCAAGATCGCATCGTCTGGAATCTGATGCGCGACGCACCAAGTAATTAAGCGCTGTAAGTGGCGTATACGAGTTAGTTGCACCACTGACCATGTAAATCCTGGAATCCGTGCGCCATATTGCAGGGGACGTAATACGGGTGGATAAAAATTTTCAAATGCATCGCAATTGGTAAAGATTACCCGTCCGATGCGTTCTGGAAATTCGGTGATCAAGATCTGGATGATCGCGCCACCCGTGTCATTAGCAACCAAGGTGACATCCTGTAAATCTAACGCCGCGATTAGATCAGCGATCAAGCGTGCTACCCCGATCGGGGTGAGATCTGCGTGGGGTGACATGGCGGTAGAATGCGCGCCTAAAGGTAAATCGGGCGCGATCACCCGAAATTGTCGGGCTAAGGTTGGGATCACGTTACGCCATAAGCGATGATTCACCCATAACCCATGAATCAGCACAATTGGCGCACCGTTCCCACTTTCCTGATAATGCAAAGTGCCTTGAGGAAGTGTAAGTGTGGGCATAACGATCCTTTTTCAGAACATGAATACGTATTCATGTTACGATACTTGCCCGTAAAAATCAAGCATTGATTATAGTTTTGTCCAGATAAAGGTGCAGCGTAATGGTGAATTATGTTGATTTATGGGGGTGGTTTCATAGCCCTCATTTGATGAATGAGACCGTGCGATATGAATTAACCCAACTATTTGATCAAGGTTGGCGTAAGATCGAAACTTCGCCAGAGGAGGCGCTCACGACCTTTGAACAATGTTACCAACTCGCCATGTTCTTAGGCGATCCTTGTTGGATCTTGTTTTGTGGTCATTGGCAGACCGAAACGCTCTTATTTTACTTGGATCGCGCTGAAGAGGCGCTCCCAATGGCCGTGGAGTGGGTGGTGAAGGCCGGGCAACCCCATTATGAGCGTTGTCCGGTACGGGGACGGGTGTATCGTAGCCTATTAGATGCTTACGTGATCATTGACGCAGTAGGTTATGAGGACAAGATCCGCGAGACGATCCGTTATATGGAAGCGGAATTGCCCTTGGATTATGATACCCACTGCCTGCTCTATGCCCGACTTGCGTCGTTAGAACTCTCGCTGGATAAGCTTAGCACCGCGATCCAAGTCACTTTAAAATTTTTAGAGATCAGCGAAAAAAACGTTTTTCAGAAGATGAATGCCAACATGAAGCTGGCTTATTATTACTACTTTCAAGGGGCTTATGATCAGGCGATGCTCCATGCTGAAGAATTAGAGCGACTTGCGATCTACAATCGACGCAAGGGGACATTAGCAGCCTCTTTAGCTTGGCAAGCATTTTTTAACCTGTATCACGGAGATGCACTTAAGGCTGGCACCTTTTATCGGCGCGCTGTAACGCAAATGGCACAATTGGGGACAAAACCCGGCGCAGCCTATTTTGATGCGTTGTGTGCTTATCACACCCATCAAGGCGAGTTGGATCAATGCCTTGCCTTGCGCGATCAACAACTCGAAATTGTGTTATCGACCCAACATTGGCTCTCGTTATGTGAGTGTCGGCTCACCCGTGCGCGCTTGTTAGGCAAAATGGGCCTCCCGTTTGATCAAGAGATCGGGCAATTAAGACACGATGTCCTCAAATTACAGCGTCCGGAGTTCATTCTTGCCAAAATCCCCCGCATTGAGAGCGGAGATTATGAACTCCCGTGGGTCGATTAAACGCCTAAAATTCGCTCTTGTCATCTAATTGAGACAGAGTATCATTGATACCAACTCTCAATTAGATGGTGAATATGCAAAAATCACATAGCCTTTTTAATATGGCCCGCGCCATATTCGATCAACAGATGTGGTGTTGGGGTTGTGATGTGCGTCGTGCTGAAGGCAATTTGTTATTAGCCTACGGATGTATCAAACACAGCGCACCTATCCCTAAAACCCCTAGCGCCTATCAGCTTTGGTTGGACACAGACACCACCCTAACGTTGTGGGGGTGGGGAATATGGATCGCACAAAACGGAATCGGTAGCCTGTTAATCCAACGATCGGGCTTTCGCATGACGGGGATTACGACCCCTATCTTGTCTCCTTCGGCTTGGTCAGAAGAGACACTTCCCTTATCGGCCCCCAGCTTAAATGCAGAGGCGCAACATCACATGATATTACGGGTATTTCAGGCGATCGCTGATTACGAACAGTGGTTAACGACTCAAGTTGAGCCTCATTATCGGCTGATGACGATCAATGCTTGGCCCCAAAAACGCCATCACAAAAACCATCCAACCGATCTAGCGGCTGCATGGTCACAACTTGCCAAACACTTCACACTCAAAGGGTAATCTATCTATGCACAAGCTACCTGTTACCGTTTTATCGGGCTTTCTTGGATCAGGAAAGACCACCTTGTTAAACCATTTATTGAGCAATCGGGACGGGCTGAAAGTGGCCGTGATCGTCAACGATATGAGCGAGATCAACATTGATGCGGCCTTAGTCCGAGACGGCGGTGCGGCCTTGAGTCGTGTAGATGAGCAGTTGATCGAATTTACCAACGGTTGCATCTGCTGTACCTTACGCGATGACCTGTTGCAAGAGGTCTCACGCTTAGCACGGGAACAACGTTTCGATTACCTGTTGATCGAGTCGACAGGCATTAGTGAACCGCTCCCCGTAGCTGAAACCTTCACTTTTGTCGATGAATTAGGGGACACGCTCTCCAATTTCGCGCAATTGGATACCATGGTGACCGTAGTCGATGCGTCGCAAGTCATGCAGCTGTTTGAGACCTTAGATACGCTTGCCGATCGCGATCTCGGCATTGATGAGACCGATGAACGCACGATCACCGATCTATTGGTCGATCAGATCGAATTTGCGGATGTGTTGATCCTCAACAAGACCGACCTCATCACCCAAGATCAAGTGGAACAGCTTGAAGCGCTTTTGCAATCGATGAACCCTAGCGCCCGTGTGATCCAAACGATGTACGGCAAAGTCCCGTTAGACGCGATCCTCAATACCGGACTATTTGACTTTAACCGCGCTGCTGGGTTCACCGAATGGCTTGCGCCTCATCTACCAGAGACCGAAGAATACGGTATTCGTAGCTTGTCTTATCGTCAATGGCGGCCGTTTCACCCCGATCGGCTCTATCGTTTTATGACCGAAAGCGATCACCTTGACGGGGTGTTACGTTCCAAAGGGATCTTTTGGTTAGCGACCCGGCACGAATGGGCGGGCTTATGGTCTCAGGCTGGCCGACAATTGACCCTTAACCCGGCCGGCACTTGGTGGGCCGACGTGCCGACAGAGGAATGGCCAGAAGGTGTACAAGCGACGATCCGCCCGCCTTATGGGGATCGTCGTCAAGAGTTGGTGTTTATCGGCGTAGATTTAGACCTCGCAAGCCTACAAATCGCCTTAGATCAATGTCTGCTCACCGATCAAGAATACGCGCTTGATCCGTCGGGTTGGGCGGTCATGGAAGATCCGTTTCCATCATGGGACGAGGACACGCTTGACTAAGATCCGGTGCCGGCGTAATGGCGCAAGCCAAAGCGCCAAAACCGATAGCTTAGGCTTAACAAGACGATTGCCACGATCGGACTCAAAAAGGCCAAGAGGCCTACCTCTTGGCCTAATAGATAGCTGGCCGGATAAAATGACGCAAACCCATACGGGATCACCCAAGTCAGCAGAATCCCGATCGCTTGTGGGTAGATCGTGAGCGGATATTGTGCGAATAAGTGGTTATCAAAGATCGCTCGCGTCACCGGCACGGACTCGATCACCCAAAATGCGCTGACCGCCGTGATCAAGTTAAGTGCGATAAAGATCAAGCCCCCACTGATCACCATCACGATCAAGTAGATCAAGTTAAACACGGTCAACGGGATCGCAAGGGCGTGCCATGCGTAAGCGACCAAGGCCGATCCGACTAAAAAGTTTCCGATCCCATCATGACAGAAGCGATCGGCCAAGAGATGAAACAGCGGATCAACTGGACGCACCAAAAAGCGATCAAACATGCCGGTACGGATGTACTGACCGCCAATCGTCCACAGGTTATCAGCGAACATATGGTTAATCGACTTGGCCAAGGTGATCAACCCGTAGATCAAGAAGATCGCCTCTAGTGTCCACCCGTTCAGGTGTGGGATTTGACTCATCACGACGGTGATCGTCAGCAAACTTGCCCCTTGTAAGATGATCGTAGACGTTGCGCCGATTAAAAAATTCATACGGTATTCCATCAAGATCTTGAAGCGTTGGCGCAAAAATAACCCGTATAAGCTCAGGTAATGGGTCATCGGATCACCCTCCTTGTACTGTGACTTTACGTGACGCGATCTGGAAACATATCCGTGAGACGATCGCTAAGCCGATCACCCAGATCAATTGTGTGAGCCAGCGAGCCGGCGCTTCCGTTAACGGGATCGTGCCGCTTAATAGCCCGACAGGGACAAAGACCACTTGTGAAAAGGGTAACGCGGCAGCGATCGTCTGTAACCAAGTGGGCATCATCACCAACGGGATCAAGACCCCGCTGAAAAAGGCGCTGACTCCGGTCAAAAACACCATCAGCCCCCATACTTCGGTGGTATAAAACACCAGACAGGCGATACACCAATCAAACAGGAAGATCACGGTATAGCCCAAAAATAACGAGACCAGAAACGCGATCCACACCCGTACATCGGTCGGTAATTGCGCGCCATACAGGAGCGCTAGGCCTAACAGGGGTAAATTGAGCAAGAGCGAGATCGCCAACTGACTGATACCCCCTAAATATTGCGCCCATTGAAAATCGATCGGGCGCAAAAATTCGACCCCGATCTGCCCTTCGCGCACCATATGGCCCATATTGGAGACGACGTTTGTCCAAACCGACAATGAGATCACTTGCGCCAACAGCACATAAGTCAGCGTTTGATCGAGGTTTAACCCGCCGATCTGATCGGTGTTTTCGTAGACCGCCCGCCAGAAAAACAGGAAAATGGTCATCGACAAGCCTTGCGAGAAAAAAGCTAACCACACCCATGCCCGATAAGCGAGAAAAAACTTAGGGGTCATCTCTGCGATGCCCGCGAAAGCCCGCCAATGTCGTCTCAAGATCAAAGTGTTCATACAGTCACCTGTGCTAACTCTCCGGTCGATACTTTGATGTCATTCAGCGCGCCTTGATAGATCTGTTTGACAATCCCCGTTAGATCCGGTTCAGTGAGCGAAAAATCATTCACATCTACCTGATTCATCACATGCGCGGCCACTTTGCTTGCACTGGTACGGGTGCGATCAAAGCGAATCCGCCATTTATGCCCATCGATCGCTTCAATTTCTGTGTCATCCAACAGATCTAGATCACCTGTGCCTAACATCGCGCTTAACTCTAGGGTGATCGTGCGATATTTACCAAAGCGATCGCGGATCGTCTGGAGTGCGCCGTCATAGATCACCTTGCCCATATCGATCATGATCACGCGCTGACATAACTCCTCAATATCACCGAGATCGTGTGTGGTTAAAACCACTGTGATCCCGCGTTCACGGTTTTCCTGTTTGATAAAGGCGCGGATCTTCTCCTTGACCATCAGATCAAGCCCGATCGTTGGCTCATCAAGGTACACCACTTTGGGGTCGTGGATTAAAGTTGCAGCCAATTCCGCCCGCATCTTTTGCCCTAAAGACATATTGCGGATTGGGATGTGTAGGATCTCGCCCAAATCTAACATCTCGGTGAATCGCGCCAGTTGATCACGATAATGCGCGGGCGGAAGATCATAGAGTTTGCCGATCATATTCAGCGACTCGATCAGCGCTAAATCCCACCAAAGTTGTGTGCGTTGACCGAACACCGCGCCGATCTCGCGGGCATTGGCAACCCGTTCTTGATGTGGATCGCGCCCTAACACACGCACGCTACCCGTGGTGGGTGCAAGGATACCCGTTAACATCTTAATCGTGGTGGATTTACCCGCACCATTTACCCCGATATAGCCGACGATCTCCCCTTGTCCCACCTCAAACGAGATCCCGTCAACCGCCACTTTATCGAGATACTGTGGCCGAAACAGCGATTTTAACGCGCCACCCAGCCCCGGCGTTTTTTGATTGATGCGATAAATTTTGCTCAAATTTTCAACTTGGATCACCATACCCTATCCTTCCCGCTGTTATTGTCTAAACTGTAACAGCGGTGCGTCTCAAAGCCGTCTCAATTCCAGAATTTCAGGATGATCAAACCGATTTGTGGTGCAATCTAGGTAAGTTTCATGATGAAGGCGCGTCTAAGGGGTATAGATAGGATGCAAGCCATGACCGAACTAATCCTTACGGATGCTGATTTTCAACAACACCTTCCCACCACTACATTGATCTTAGTGACGACGGGCGAAGGTCTACGCGGCGATTTTGTCACCGCGTGGAAGAAGGCCATCACCGAACACCCTACGCTCACCTTTATTAAGCTCAATCCGAAACAAGCGCCACACACGGCCAAAGCGTTGGGAGTGGGCGATAAACCTGTTTTGATCGCGTGGCATCAGGGTGCGGAATTGGTGCGCCGTCAACGTCCGTGGGGGACAGATGTCCCGTTGGCGATCGAACTCTTGCAAAAAGCGATCGCTTCAAATCCGATCGTCCTACCCGTTCAACCAATACCAGAAGAAAAGGTAACTAAACCCATGCACAACAAACCTGTAAACGTCACCGATCAAACCTTCCAACAAGAGGTGATCGAGTCAGAATTGCCCGTTTTAGTCGATTTTTGGGCCGCGTGGTGTGGCCCGTGTCGTCAAGTCGCGCCCGTATTGGATAAATTGGCCGCTGAATATGCCGGCAAAGTGGTGATCGCAAAGGTAGATGTCGATCAAAATCCTGGGCTTTCGCAAGCCTTCCAAGTGATGAGCATCCCCAATTTGATGATGATCAAAAATCGCACGATCGTGTTTAATCAACCGGGTGCATTGCCTGAACCGGTGATCCGCGATCTGTTAGAGCAGTTGGTGTCGTTAGAAGTCCCCGATCCCGCTCCAAATGCAGACGAAGAAGAAATCTCCCATCAAGAACCGTCAAACTAGGCTACAATAGAGACGACTCCCCAGCTGTGAGTCGTCTTTTTTTTCTGAAATCCATTTGAGCGAGTGAACCTCATGAAACTGTCAGCCCGTCTGATCGCCGCGTGGGCCGTCCACGCCTATACTATTTTCGGGGGGGTGTTAGGCCTCTTGGCGATGTTAGCAGTCGCAGACGGTGAGATCCGAACGGCCTTCCTGTTGATGCTGTTTTCGGTGATCATTGATGCCACAGACGGCATGTTGGCTCGACAGGTGAAAGTCAAAGAAGTGTTACCCAACTTTGACGGCGCGGAGGTGGATAATATTATTGATGCGTTTACCTATGGTTGGTTGCCGTTTTTGATCATCGGTACACAAGACGTATTACCAAGTCCGATCTGGTTGGTATTTCCGGCCGTGGCGCTGTGTTATGCCTATGGACAAGTCAATATGAAAACGCCAGACTCGTTTTTCTTGGGATTCCCTAGCTATTGGAATGTGGTCGCCTTGTATTTGTATTGGTTACAACCGATTCCAGCGATCGCGATCGCACTCGTGGTGATCCCCGCGATCTTGACCTTTATTCCCACACGTTATCTATATCCCAGCAAAAATCAGATGTTATGGAAAACATCTTGGGGGTTAGGAGCGGTCTGGTTTGTCATATTGCTTGTGTTGTTGCTCCAAGAAACCCCCGATCAAACTTGGGTCTTGATCAGCCTGTTTTACCCGGCCTACTACCTAGTTGCTAGTTTCTATGTCGATTGGAAGATGCGCCGCACCGCCCTTATGCCAAAAACAGCTGCTTAAACAGATCCTGATACGCATCTGCTAACCATGGGTGGATCACCACAAGCGTGTCCCGTCGCGCCCATAGATATTCCAAGTAGACAAAGGCCGCGTGATCGATCGATTTTTCTAGGGCTGCATACATTTCGACATGGAACGGCGCAACCCCGTCTTGATCCCATGCCAATTTATCGGCCACGAATACCACCTTGTCCAACAAATCGGCATGAGCGCGCAAGGTGGTATGACAGCCGATCGCGCTAAGCACACTCGGTTCAGTAACCCCAAAAATATCGCGGGCCATCGCTACCGAGAGCTTTTGGTGGATCAACATCGGATGTTGTTGTTCTTCGGGCAGGATCGGGAGTCCCAATTTTTGCGCGGTCTCCACCCGCCGTTCAACCGGGTAGATCACACTCACATCGTGTAACCAACCGGCCAACTCAGCATGATCCGGGTTTGCGCCCACTCGCAACGCCACTTCACGCGCTTCAACGGCTACCTCGCGGCAATGTTTCGCGGTTTTCCAAAATCCGTTGCTGATCAAAAACGTTGAGACATCTTGAGGGAGATCCCCAGTAAGCTCAGGGATCTTAAGCGTTTGAAACGGCGAATCGTTCATTTTATTTTCCTATCACAGCACTCGGGCCAAGCGTCATTCGGAATATAACACACCGTGCGACACTTGGTAAGGTTTTTAGACCGACCACAACAGGCGGAAATTCGTAGGGCTATCGCTTTTAAGGATGAAGCATTCCACCAAATGTTGCGTGTTGCTCACGATCTAGCCAACGATTGTATTTGTGTTGCGCTTTTGCCTACAAGTGAGGCGGGATCACCGTCTATACACCACGTCTCACAATCGGGTCAACCAAGACTTACACCGCATAGGCTAGATCAGCAATGAGGTTCTCGGTATCCAATCCAACCCCGACATCAGATCAAGCACAAAAGCAGGGGATTGCCCAACCCATCCACCACATGGACTTAGCTGGTAAAGCCGCTACAACTACGCCTTAACGCTTGGATCTCCGCGGCACAATCATCATGCGCTCCAGATCTGCATTCTTAGCAAACGCATCTGTCAGCCGCTCCCAGACCCCAATATCACACCAATGGCCAAAACGTTTATAGACTGTATTTCGCCGTCAATACGCTATCGGAAGTAAGCGTTATTGCATCTATCTATCTGTGGCTTGATCGGTTTTCGTTAATGGGGGCCTTCTGAGGTTACTGAGTTTCAACAAAACCGCTATCAATGCTGGTCATTAATTACCCAAAAGAGACGAGATAAATTCCCCCTTAGCTGGTTTTATGGCTAAGGGGGTGAGTAGTCTTATTCCTGCACGATCAACACCGTGACCATGCCGAACATACCGTCACGCGATTCTGCATGGCTCAAGATATGGCAATGGAACGCCCATACGCCCAACTCGGTACAATCAATGATCACATCGTAACGTTCACCCGGCGCGATATTCAGCGTATCACAGAGGAACGGCAAGGGTAAATAATAGCCGTCTTTGGACAAGACCAATTGTGGGATACCGTGCAAGTGCATCGGGTGGATCATCAAGCCTTCGTTCATGTAACGGACGCGGATCTTATCACCCAACTTGGCGATGATCGGTTGCGTATACGGGAAACCCTTACCGTTGAGCGTGAAGCCTAAGGCAGAGTCGTTGAGGATCATCGTGTAATCGGCGGTGATTTGCGGTTCGCGGCTCTTGTCTTTGGGTTCAACAATAAACGCACCCAATAAACCCCGCGTAACCTGTTCCGCCGCATTGTGATGCGAGTGATACATATGTGATCCAAAATTGCGGACCGTAAACTCGTAGGTAAAGGTTTGCCCCGGATCAATCGTCGGTTGGGTGATAAACGGCACACCGTCTACTGAATTTGGCACTAGCAAGCCGTGGAAGTGGATCGCGGTGCTTTCGCTCATCTCGTTGGTGACGACAAGGCGTACTTTATCGCCTTCTGTCACGCGGATCTCCGGCCCGGGCACCAGGCCATTATAGGCAAACGCGGGAAATTCCATACCGCCGCCCGTGTCCCACATAATATCTTGACAGGTGATATTAAACACCTTGACATCGCCATCCATCACAGGTTCAAGGGCCGGCCGCCAGAAGGTGGTATCTTTTCCAATGTTATCCAAGAAGATCTGCACGCCTTCTTGGTGATGCGCGTTCATCTCTTGCCAAGTTTGAGCGGTGCCGCCTTCGCCGCCCATCCCGTCTTGTCCCGGTTCACCATGTCCGCCTGTGTGTTCTTGCCCACTTACGCGACTACCGATCAACCCGGCCGCGCCGATCGCGCCTGCACTAGCCCCCATAAATTTCATAAAATCACGACGCTTGATTTGACTGTTCAAAGTAAATTCTCCTAAAAGTAACGAATGTGGTGGTATGAAGCCTAGCTTACAGGAGAAATAGATCGTAAGTTAAGGCATAAAGGACACTTTTTTTTAATGACATACGTCACTGGCATTCCCCTAGCCTTGATCATGATAATAGCGCTATAGACTCCCTGTTTGGATCAAAATGGATGAAGGTAAAAAGTTATGAATGATTCTACGTCACCCGATACATCACCGGTGATCGCGATTATCGTTGTGGTGGGGGTGTTAGGGGCAATGTTAATCGGTTTACTGTCGAGTCAAACACGCAATGAGGTAACTCCGGTGGTTGCCGCCCGTCCGGTGGAAAATGTGACCGGGGTTGAACCGACATCCACTTGGCCCAGTGTTGTCCCCACACCTTACTTAGCCACCGTGCGCTATTATGCCGATGATGTCACCGTTGGAAAATCACTTTTTGGCAGCAACTGTTCGTCATGTCATGGGTCAAGCGCAGAGGGGATTCCCGGACTTGGGAAAAATCTGGTTCATACCGAGTACATGGAAAGCTTAGATGACGATCAATTGCGCGAATTTATCATTGTGGGTCGTCCGCCTTGGGATCCAACCAATAGCACGGGTGTGATCATGCCTGCGCGCGGTGGCAATCCATCGCTTTCCAATGCTGCCTTGGATCAGATCATCGCTTATCTCCGCACGATCGGCAAGCCACAATTGATCAGCTACGATCGGCCGGCGGGCGGTGGTGAACCGGTAGTGGTCGCCCCAGCCCGTACCCCCTTGCCATTTGCGACGATCTCATTAAGCGGCTTATCCGCCTTACAACCGACCGCACTCCCGACCTTTGAGGCACCGGCCGAAGAAACTGATGCCACTGAAGAACCAATCGCTACAGTTGAAGTTGAAGAGACACCCGCGGCCGAAACAACCCCCGAAGTGAGCGTCCCGGTAGGCGGATTTGATGCTGTGGCCGCTTATGCACGCGCTTGTTCAAGTTGTCATGGTCTGGACGGGCGTGGAGTCTCATTAATCCCCAACAGCGATCTCACTGGCAACGGGATCTTGGGGAACGATAGCTTGATCTTTGTCTATTTGACCACCGTGCAACCTTTCGGGTCCTATCCGCATCCGTATCGCGGAGGCTATCCTGAATTAAATGATAGCGAAATTTTTGCGGTGATCGATTACCTGCAAACCTTGCCTGTCGCCAATCCGTAAGCCTCTCTTAGAGGGCCGACGATCATCGTCGGCCCCGATTGGCTTAAGCGGAACGCACTTGTCGGGCTAATTGACTCCGTGGATCGTATTCCGATGAAATGATCTCAACAATCGTACCGATCTCCGCCCATTGATAGAGCTTTTCGGCATTCCCATTCTCAGACATCACACAGCCGAAGGTGTACGGTTCACCAACATTCCCACCCCCCAAATATGCCCCGTTGGGCAGTTCCACCGCGCCATGAAACCCGTTCATCAAGCCCGGACTCACCTCGTAAATGCCCATGAACCAATACATCTTCCACTGACCACAAGCAAAATCGCTACACAAGGTGTAACTACTGCCATAAGCGAGTTCATCTTGACTCAAGATCTGATATACACCAGGGGAGGTGGGTGCTTCCTCCTTGCCAGAGGAGATCGCCCAACGAAACACCTCTTGACCGTTTTCAAAAGCGACCAACAATTGCCGATCCAGATCGACGATGATGCGCTTAGTAGCCACAGGCATTTCCGGCACGACCGAATCGGGTGAAGGCAAGTTGACCGTATCACCGGGGAACAAGGTGCCAAGATCACGGCCGCTATTGGCCTCTTGCAACAGCAAAAACGGCACCCCTAAGCGTCTGGCGATCAAATAAGCGGTATCCCCGCGTTGGACTTGATAGGTCGAAGGGCGGTAACGCACACGCAAATAAGCCTGCGGTGTTTGGCTCTCAAGCGCAATTTCGAGTTGTTCGGCCGCCTCATCGGCGCTAATAAAGCGCAAACTATCCTGTTCCTGCAACTGTCCGTTAAGCGCCTCAATAAACGGCGCAAACGCCTGATCTCGGATCGCGAGTCCACCGAGATCGGCCTCTAACCACGACACAAACACATCCGGCCGGGTTGACCAAGCGGTGGTCTCATTGGTGAACGGGTCATAACCGATCAAGGCGAATTGTTGATTAGCCATGATCTGCACGTCGGTCAGATACGGCGCGGGATCGATCACATCGGGCGGGAGCGCATGAGTCAACAGATCTAAGCGCCGGAATAACAACACGTCATAGGTGTGATCGTTGAGGTATTCAATCGTGCCGGTGATGTCCAGTTCGCGGCCGCTGTTGCCACGCACGCCATACACGATCCCATCCCGCAATTCAAAACTCGCATTTTGGGGTAAGGTGTTAACTTGGCTAGTCAGGTTCAAAAAGTAACTTTGGGCGATCGCGTAATCTAACGTGATCATCGGTTGGATGTGATACCCGAACGGAAGCCCTGATAAACCGAGATTTTTAGCCGTTTCGGCAGCTTCGCGGGCGGCTAGGCTTAACCCTAATGCGCTGGGTGCTATGCTGTTTTGTGCCTCCCCTTGCGCGATCAATTGGATACGGATCTCTTGATTCCACGCTTCTAAGAGCGCAGCTTCGGCCTCATCCACGGTCAATCCGCCGATATTCACCCCTAAAACATACAGACTCGGGAAGATCCGACCGTTCAAAAGGTGCGATGCAAGAAATAATAGCACCCAGACGGCGATCATCCCGCCGATCACTTGACGCACGATCGGTTTATGCCGGATATACCAGAGGGCATCTTGGACGATCAATACCCCTTGTCCCTGCCAACGCTCACGATCGATAGACAAGCGACGGGGGCGTGAAGTCATCGGTTTCGGATCGGGGACGAGTTCACGGTCTTCCCCGTGAGGAACGGCCATCGGGAGCGTGCGCGTTTGTTCACGGGCGGCGCGCCGCTCACGAGCGCGACGCGGTTTACGCTGCGTTTCCATGGAAACTACTCACTCTCATGTCTGCTTTTGGCTATCAGTGTAACAAATTCCGTCCGGTTGCGACAATCCCTTCCTAGAGAAAACAAACATGCGCGGCTGAGGCGGTTTCTCAAACTGGTGAGGCAAGATCGCTCTTGATGATTTTTTCCCATCTCAACTCCTTCAATATTTTTGATGCGTTTACC
Source organism: Anaerolineae bacterium (assembly GCA_025454525.1). Classification (GTDB taxonomy): domain Bacteria; phylum Chloroflexota; class Anaerolineae; order Aggregatilineales; family Phototrophicaceae; genus JALOOG01. Next base: position 28,101 of record JALOOG010000069.1, read on the forward strand.
GCAAAACTTTTTGCAGTTTGCGTATGATTCGACACCACTTCACGCTATAATCATCCCTCAATGTTGATTGATGATTCGTGACTCGATATGTTGGCGCTTAGTCATTTTTTTCATATTCTCGCAACCCTTATCTGGATCGGTGGGCTGATGCTCACCTTGTTCTTGATCTACCCGGAACTCCGCCGCCAGCTGGCAAATCACCCCGAATTAGACGCACTGTTGATCCGATTGCGGCAGCGGTTGGTGCCATGGAATAACCTCGCCTTAGTGGTGTTATTGGTGACTGGGATGCTCCAGATGTCCGCGGATCCCAATTACAGCGGCTTGATGCAATTTGAGAACGAATGGAGTCGGGTGATCCTATTCAAACATCTCGCGTTGATCGGCTTGGTGATCGCGGGCGCGATCTTACAGTTTCGCGTGTTTCCGGCCTTAGATCGGGTGTATTGGTTGCGACAACGCGACAAGCATGATCCGGCGGAATGGGAACGCTTGCGCGCCGCTGAAACCCGTTGGACAGGGGTTAGCGTGGCCTTGGGCGTGGTGATTTTGGCCTTGAGCGCTTGGGCGGTGTCACTCTAGTATTTATAGGGGGATATTCATACAACGGTTATGTCAAGCGTTTAATGTGGATTGACGTAACATTTCACTCGAAAACGGCCTCTAATCTACAGGGAGAGGTGAGATCGCGATGACCCATTGGATCGAAACGTTGATCAATCGATTTAAACAAAAACCAGAAGTGAGCAGACGAATCAATATGGATGATAAAAGTTTAGTCATGTATACCCGCACGGCGGGTTGTCCGTATGTTAGCGTAGCCAAGCGTGTGTTAGAAGATTATCAAGTCCCGTATCAAGAGGTGTTTATCGATCTGGATGATGCAGCTAAACAACGCCTCTTAGACTGGGTGGGGTTTTTATCTGTGCCGACCTTGATCGTCGCGCCAATCGGTGAGGTCTTGCCATATGAGGCCCCCGCCTACCTGCCGAAAGGCGACTCGCCCCGTGGCATCGATCGCGGATCGATGATCACCGAAGCGAGTCACGAACAATTACTACAATGGCTGATCAAACACGGGTTTCTCACTGTTTCAGAGTCCGAGATTTAACGCGGACGGGGTGGATCGCGCAAGACACCCAGCAAGAGTAGACCCGGAATCAATAAACAGCATAGCACTTGGGTGAATAAACCACCAAAGCCGAAGAAATTCCAAACACCAGACACCGCCCCGCCCACCCCGTCTAATGGAGACGGAACAGCCGTCGGGGTCGGGGTGACACGGAGTCCTTGTTCGATCTCCGCGTCAATCGTCGCTTGGAGATTCGGTGTGCCTTGAATTGCGGCGCGTGTCCCTGCGATCCCCGCCTGTACTGTGGCATCCATGTCCGCGGGGGTGAGTGGTGTTGGACGATTCAACAGACCATAGATCATGATCACCGCCATGATCCCCAAAATCCCAAAAAACGCATAACGGAAAATGCGTGAGGTGTTCACTGATTGCATCTTATTGAATCACTCCTCCTGCTACCAACCCTAAGATCAATACCCCTAACGCGATGCGATAGTATCCGAACAGCACAAAGCTATTGGTCGCTACAAACCGCAACAGCCAACCGATCGCGAACCATGCCACAATCCCCGATACCACTGTGCCAATTGCTAAGTATACGAGATCTATTGGTTGCACGTTGTCAAGGTTGGTCAACAGATCTAAGATGGTTGCCCCTCCCAACACCGGAATCGCCAGATAAAACGAGAAGGCAGTTGCACCGGAGCGGGTGAGTCCACCCAACAACCCGCCGATAATCGAGGCACCTGAACGCGACACACCGGGAATCAAGGCTACAGTTTGGGCGAGTCCGATCAGCACTGCTTGTCGCAAAGTGATCTGACGGATCTCTTGTTGGGGTTCATCCGGTTCATCAATTGGATTCGGTAAACGCCGCTCAATAAGCAGAAAGACTATCCCACCGACGATAAAGGAGATTGCGACCACCGTCGGGTTAAATAGGGTGTCGGTGATCCAATCATGTAACAGGAGTCCGATCACGGCGGCCGGCAAGCCAGCGATCACAATCATCAACCACAAGCGCTGTACCGCCCGATCCCGGGTCACAGTACGAACTTGAGTCGCTAAATCTTGACGATAGAAGGCGATCACCGCCATGATCGCGCCTAATTGGATAAAAATTTCAAATGTTTCGCCTAAGTTGGTCTGAAAATTGAGCAAGGCAGAGGCGACAATCAAATGTCCGGTCGAAGAAATGGGCAAAAATTCGGTGATGCCTTCGACAATCCCTAGTAAAATCACACTAAGGAGTTCGCTGATAGTCATGGGCATTAAACCTTTCCGTAAAACAACGCGATACCGATTAAACAAGCGAACAAACACAGCGTATTGGTCAAGACGATGTTCGCGATCGCGGCGATCAAATCACCGCCGCGCAACAGCATGATACTCTCATAGGCATAAGTTGAGAATGTCGTATACGCACCGCAAAAGCCGGTGGCGATCAACAAACGTAAGGAGTCAGGGAGTTGAGCGCGGGTGCTAAACCAAGTGAGAAACGCGCCTAACAGAAATGAGCCGCTCACATTGATCACCAAAGTAGCGATCGGAAATTTGATGCCGAGGCTAATGATCCATGTTGCCAGCAGATAACGAGCGCTTGCGCCGATCCATCCGCCGAGTCCTACCCACAAGAGTTTATCCATGTCCGCTCATGTTTCTATGAATGTGCAATAAAAGCTTCCTGATCGCGTTGCAAAAATCAGATCCGTATTGGCATGGGTTCATCGCCTTGTGCATCCAGAAATTCTCAGTTTTAGGGTACGTAAAACACCTAACTTTTGTTACGATTTTACCGCCCATCTATACGATTGCTTAATGCTTGATTTAATACGACTCGTATTGTCTGATGACCGATCTAATCGCGATCTTGCCTGATTTTTCGCCTTCTTAATTTCGATCTTGCAGTCAAGTCAATGGTGTAACGATCGAAAAATTTTTCTTTTCGGCTGGTTTAGATCGCGATCGGCAATCTTTTGCCAGTTATCACGGATTATTCTAGCATAGAGCGGGCATTCGCTACCTAAAGGACTCCTGATGACTCGTTTAATCCGCCCGTATCTCATTGTCACCGTGATCGCGTTGATCTATGCGTTGATCGTGGTCGTTCGCGCTCAAACCCCGTTGGCACTCGTCACGATCGGCGCACAATTTAGCCCGACAGAAGCCCAATTTTCGCGTACCGAAGGCTATGACGGCCAATTTGTCTACTTTATCGCCCGCGATCCGGCCAACGCAGATCATTTGATCGCGGCTGGAGGCGATTTCCCCGCTTATCGCTATCAGCGTATCCTATTACCCGCGCTCTCGTGGTGGTTACCCCTCGGTGAAACCGCGATCCCTTGGGAGTTACTGATCATCAACCTGATCGCCTTAGGTGCCGGGACATGGGCTTTAGAAGGCCTGCTCACCCGACGCGGCGCAAGTCGGTGGATCGCGCTGGGTTATGGCTTATCGTTGGCCGCTCTGGGATCGACTCGGCTCACCTTGACAGAACCCCTAGCTTATGGCTTGGTGTTAGTCGCGTTTTATCTAGCCGATCAACAGCGCCCATTATGGCAAGTCGCCTTGATCTTAGCGTTGGCCGCTTTCGCCAAAGAGACCACCTTGATCTTTAGCGCGGGTTATGCGTTCTATTGGGCGTTACAACGGCAATTCGGACGCGCTTTGATCGTGGCCAGCATCACGATCACCCCCTTTATCGCGCTCCAAGTGGCGTTATATGCGCGCTTTGGCCAATTCGGAGTCGGATCAGGTGGACTCTTGGCAACCCCATTTGAGATCGTGCCGTGGATGGGGGTGATCCGCATCCTAACAGAAGGTGGGGTAGCGATCTTTGGGGTATTGATGGCCTTCCTCTTACCCTTTGTGATCCTACCGACGCTTTGGGGGTTATGGCGTGCTTGGCATGATCTCCGAACAAACACGATCACCCTCTGGACGGTGTTGTTAGCGATCAACGCGCTGATTTTGCTGTTTGTGCCGTTTTCGACCTATCGCGAACCGTTGGGGATTTTGCGTTTCATCGCGGGTCTTCAGATCGCGGTGATCGTCTATGCCGCGGAGCGCAAATTGCGTCGACCGCTGCGTTATAGCACCTTGTGGGCGATCACCTCGCTGATCGTGATCGCATCAGACGTGGGGTAATCGCTTTGCACGACATCGATGAAAAAACGAGACATTTGTTACGAATTTTTCGCTCATCTGTGCTATACTCCATCTAACATGATCGATCACATGCGAAAGGTGTCTCTGATGAAAACCCCGATCCCGTTCCATCGGGTGAGTGATGTTGAACATTTGGCTTTCCAGCGCTCACCCGTGCCATATTACGATCAAGATGAACACGTTGCCGCTGTCGCCGAATTAAATTTTTCCTACCCGCTGCCGTCACTGCCGCCATGTGATCCAACATGGATGGAAACGGTTTTCCTGTTGAAGGAGTAACTCAGAAAAGTACCCTACCCCCTAGAGAGACACATGCCCCCAACCAGTTCCCGTCCTAGGTATGGGCAGGGCTAGGGTAGGGTGGTACGCAAGCGACTTTCCTGTACCTACTGGGATTGATCTGCATCAGAGGCTTAAACAATTTACTCTTACAGGGATTGGCATTAGTATAGAGGTTAGATTGATGCAGGCGCGTTAGAAAGAAGTGGATGGATCATGCTCAAATTGACCGTCGTACTACCAACTTATAATGAGGCGGAAAATTTACCCCAAATGGTAGCAGCGTTGTTCGCATTGGAGATTCCGACTCTGCATATTCTAGTGGTGGATGACAATTCCCCCGACGGCACGGGGCAGATCGCCGATCGCTTGGCAGAACAGCATACCGGACGGCTCTCGGTGCTACATAATCCGAATAAGGGTGGACTCGGCCCGGCATATATCCTTGGCTTTAAGCGTGCGATTGCTGACGGCGCGGATTATATCCTTCAAATGGATACGGATTTTTCGCATCAACCGAAGTATGTCCCAGAACTGTTGCGCGCTTTGGAACAAGGTTATGATGTCGTGTGTGGATCGCGTTATGTGCGTGGTGGCGGAGTTGATCAATCGTGGAGTCTCTATCGCAAGCTGTTAAGCTGGTTTGCCAATGCGATCTACGTCAAGGCGATCTTACATATTCCGGTCAACGATGCGACAGGGGGCTATCGGTTGTGGCGGCGTGAAACATTGATCGGACTCGATCTGGATCGTGTGGCCGCGAATGGGTATGTGTTTCAGGTTGAGATGATCTACGTCACCTATCGCTTAGGTTATCGCATTACCGAGATCCCGATCTATTTTCCGGATCGCACGATAGGCGAGTCCAAAATGGATCAACGGATCGCCCGTGAGGCCGCCTTGCGCGTGTGGGAGATCTTAGGGCGGCATCGTCAACTCACGCCACAGATGCGTCGCACTGAGGCCTATACCCCGTTAAAAATCTAGACAGGCGACCCGAAGATGCGCCTGTCACAAGCTTACGCGGGAACGTAGACCAATCGGATCACATCCTCACCAATCCGATCATGAGTCATCAGGCGGAGTCGTGATCGGGATTGGGCAAAATAAGGTGTTCCGTGACCCAGTACGACGGGATGTAGGTAGATGCGATACTCATCGATCAGACCCAGTTGGGTGAGGCTTTGCGCTAAATTTGTCCCAGCAACTTCGATCTCTCCGTCGCGCTCCGCTTTCAGTTTACGGATCGCGACTTCAAGATCATCATCAATCAAAGTAGCGTTGGGGCCGACAGACTTCAACGAGCGCGAAACGATCCATTTTGGCTGTTTTCGCCAAGCTGCGGCGTAGGCCTGTTCTTCGGACTTCCATTCGGGATGATCGTCATCCCAATAACGCATGATCTCGTACATTTTGCGACCGTAAATACTACCCGACTGCCCTTGTGCTTCTTCAATGAAGTATCGAAAGAGCGTTGGGTCTGGTGAAAACGCTGTATGGTCAACGTAACCATCTAAGGACTGATTCATTCCGAACACCAGCCTAGCCATCCTTGTTCCTTTCTTCACCCGGCACATCGGTGCTTGCATCCCGTCATTACCGAAAACCATCGGATCGGGATGCTTCTCCGTGAGATTAGAACAGATAGTCTACCATACTTGCGCGTTGCGTGCCTATGAATTAGTGCGAAGGGGCGGTTTGTGCTTTGAGCGAGACCGCAGTTTGTGGTGACCGACGATAGGTGAAGGCTCGCCATACAATCGACGGTTTAAATAACACACTGGCCGGTTGATTCATATTCATCACCTGCATAAACGACTCGGCGATGTCATTATGATACGGTAAAATGTGAATCACCCGATCGATATACTGTTGGATCAAGCGGGTCATGCGACCGGGACGATCGCCGATCGTGGCCTTATGACGAAAGTCCTCACCCGTCGATAAGAGCCACAAGGCTCGATTTTGTTTGGCTAAATCCACTTGAAAGCGCCGGCCCAGCCCGTGGAGATCACCTTTAGCGGCTTTAAAAGTCTTAGCGAGTAATTCCACTCCCATCGCGGCCGCGGTCATGCCCTGCCCATAGATCGGGTTAAATCCGCACACGGCATCGCCTAATAGTGCGAAGCGTTGCGGGAAACGGCTCAATTTTTCGTAATGGTGGATCACGTTCAAGGTACGACGATACCCCACAATGTCACTGATCGGCGTTGCGTCTTGAATCAGATTATAGAGGAGCGGCTCACGCAAACTACGGGCAAACTCGACAAAACCATCGGGATCGGTAGGGGGATAATCGCCACTGTAACCCCCTAATGACACCATCCACACGTTATTTTCCACCTCAAAAATCGCACCACCGCACGTATCAGGCGCTTTTGCGGTCATCAACAACAATCGCCAACCGTCTTTGAAGGTCGCGGGTTTTTGATACAGGCACGTCGCATATCCCACTAAGGGATCGACGGTGGTTTCAGTTGGTTGTTCATAGCCTAAATCCTTAAGCCATTCTGGAGACTTTGAGGAACGGCCAGAAACATCAATAACAAAATCGGCTATTAAATCCTGTTCTTCTCCGCCTGCACCCCGTGCTTTCACGCGGACTCCGGTGATCGTTTCCCGCAATGAGTCGGTTAATAGCGCACGCACATCGGTGTTTTCGTGGATCGTCACCGTTGGGATCGCGAGGACTCGTTGCCGGATCACCCATTCCACCAAAGCACGAGAGGCTACTGGGGAATAGAGATCGGTTTCAAGCGATTGTAACCATCCGCCCAACGAGAGCAACTTAACATCGCGTCCCCAATTGGCCATGTTTGCACCATGTGCGACCAACTCATCCTCAAAGCCAGGCAATAGGCTTTCAATGATCTTCATACCGCGGGTGAGCAGATTATGGACGTGTTTACCCTGGGGGGTGCCGGTGCGTCCGTCTGGGGTGGAGGGAAGCTGATCGCGTTCGATAAGGGTGACTTGCTTGAAATAATCCGATAGGATGCGGGCAGTCAATAAACCGCCGATACTTCCGCCGATCACGATTGCATGAGCGTGTTGAGGAGTCATGGGGGAGTCCTTGATGTATTTGATGAAGATAATCAGATGATAGCCAAATGGATCTTGATTGTCATCCGTCAAAAGGTGGAAGAAGATCAAAAAAAGCGTAAGGTGCTGGTTGTTACAGTTAGTGTCTCCGTAAACAGCAAACTGAATACTCATCGAACTGATTGAGACTTTTGAAAAGTGAGAATGGATAGTGCATCATGGGAGGAAAAACCCGACCAAAGGTAATTCACCATGAGCACTATCCCCGTTAGTT
>JALOOG010000070.1 GCA_025454525.1 Anaerolineae bacterium
GCGTTGAACTTTGACCTTGAGATCCGCGTCTTTTTCCACTATGATGCGCGATGCTCTATATTTGTCCCTTAGCACAAGTGGGAGAGCGATCACGCTCGTTAACCACCGGAGATGTTAAACATGAGTGAACATGGAAAGCGTTATTTAAACGCTAGTAAGACCTTTAGCCGCGATCAAGTGTACGGACTTGAAGAAGCGATCAATCTCGTCAAACAAACCGCCACGGCCAAGTTTAATGAAACGATCGAAATGCACTTCCGGCTAGGTATTGACCCGCGTCACAGTGACCAACAAGTGCGTAGCACCGTGTTGATGCCCGCGGGCTTGGGTAGAACCGTGCGCGTGTTGGTATTTGCTGAAGGTGAAGAAGCTCGTGCAGCGGAAGCTGCTGGCGCGGACATCGTGGCTGACGATGAATTGATCAACCGCATCCAAAATGAAAACTGGATGGATTTTGATGCCGCTTTAGCCACACCCAACATGATGAAAAAGGTCGGGCGGGTGGCGCGTATTCTTGGGCCGCGTGGTCTGATGCCGAATCCTAAAGCGGGGACAGTGGTCGCCGCCGATGACCTTAGCCGGGCCGTGAACGAGTTAAAGGCCGGGCGTGTTGAGTTCCGCAACGACAAAACGGGTAATTTGCATGTCCCGATCGGCAAAGCGAACTTTGAAGCGGAGAAGTTGTTAGACAATGCCCGCGCATTGATCAGCGCCGTTGAAGCACAAAAACCCGCCGGAGTCAAAGGCATTTACATCAAGCGTGTGGTCGTCACCGCTACGATGGGCCCCGGCATCCGCATTGATACCAGCAACATGCTGAAGTAACCCCGTCCTCCCAAGGGCGACTTCCGATCGGGAGTCGCCTTTTTGATCTGATCAGGCGGTTATGCTCATGCCAATCCGTTATGTTATCGGCGATCCCCTCCTGACCGATTTGCAAACTTTAGCGTTCGGTCATAATGCCCGCGCCCGCACCGAATTGGGTACGATCGAAACGCGCCTTTTACAACGCTATCCTGCGCCGTTTGCCGCTTATCAGAAAAGTGGTCGTGCCGATCGGATCAAAGCGGGATCGATCTGGACATGGCGTGAATCGCGCCCGCAACTGTTGTTTATGGTTGTGCGTGACTCTTCCGTCGGTGCCACCCGACTCCGGTATGTGCAGAACATCCTCTTAAAGATCGCCCGTGATTACCGTTTGGAAAACATTCAGAGCTTGGCGATCACACGCATGGGCAATGATTTTGAATGGCGCGAGATCAAAACGTTGATCGATCTTTGGTTGCGCCGTTGTCCGATCCCGATCGCGGTCTATGAGACGTATCAACCGGGAATCAAAGCCGATGAAAGCTAACAGCGGATCGGATTGATCCGCTGTTAGCTTCAGGTGACCATCTAGGGAGAATGCGTTGGTTATGAGCGCGTCCCTGTGATCGGAACGGTTGCGCTACAGTTGAGGCCTTGAACCGTGTAGTTGTAGGTGATCTGCCCCGTTACCAAATTGCCATTCTGCACATCTAAGCGCATCTGGACATTAGAACCGTCTGCAAACGGGAATGAGCCGTTGTAACTGCCCGGTTGTAACAAGGTAAAACGCGATCCCCCAACCGTGATCGAACGTTGATCGCCGGCCACAGAAATTGAGGTGTTGATCACCGTGAGACCGAAGATCTCGGTGGTATTGACGGAGATCGTCTGGGTATCGGTACAAGAGACGGCCGTCGTACTCGCTAACACAATTGACCACCGTCCCGCGTTCGGCACGCCCCCCACCGCAGCATCACCCCCTCCGGAGCTGCCGCCGCCTGAATTACCACCGCCCCCCGGTGGATTACGAGGCCCGCCGGGGATCACAGGCGGAGCATCGGCACCCGCGATGTTTTCGCAATCACCCTCGGTTTCGACCGCTGACTCCGCTACCCACATTTCATTCGCGGCGCTGTTGGGATCGACCTCGCTCTTGTCCAATTGAAACCACACATTGCCGTTGGTATCCTCAAAACGTCCGGTGACAGTAAACGATCTTTCAGTGGGCAAAAACAAGATCACAGAGCGATTTTCACCTGGCCCAACGCGGATCTGAACTGTGCGTGCTTGATCGGTGCTGACAAAACAGGGTTCGGCCGGTTCTGGATCGGCTTCGGGATCAGTGGCGACATCGGCATCAAAGCGGAATGAGGCGATGATCTCGTTAACGAGGTCTTGATGATCTTCAAAATTTTCACCCCAAATATCCAAAAAGGCGTATTGTTCGGTGTCAATTTCGAGCAGATAGGCGAATCCGCTTAAATCATCATCGGTTGAATATGACCAAACGACCGCCGGGTAATCGAAATCATCTACCTCATCAATATCACGCGAACGCGCATCGGCGTTGTAGATCTCATCGATCACTTCGATCAATACATCGGTCAGATCGCCTTCGCTGACCTCGACCAATTCAGCCACTTGGGGCGGAGTCACCACTAACAGATTCAGATCATCGCGTCGGATTCGCCCCGTAAATAACATCCCACCGGAGTCGCGATCTGACTCGCTCTCCCAGTTATCCGGGACACTGATACTAAACCCGTCGCCAAGATCGACCGGTTCAAGTTCTTGGGCGAAGCCAGGCACCGCTAATAGCAGTAACACCAGCACTATTAGGATAAATCGTTGCATTTTGAGCCTCTTTTCATAACTTCATTTTATCGGAGTGTACTACATGCAGTGGAAATACGACAACCGCTTTTTATAGTTTTTAACGGGGAGCGGGCATAAAATCAGAATTGCCCTATACTGATTGGATACGACGTTGCGACTGAGGAGCAAACCATGGGCAGGGTGTTGATTTTGGTGGGGATTTTGATGTTAGTCGGTGGTATCGGGATGATGGGCTATAGCATGGTGGAATCCTTCGGAATCACCTTAAGTCCACAACCTACGCCGGATGCGGCCCAATATTGCCGCGAAGATGAAAAACTGGTCATTTTTGGCGGCGCAAGTGAATACACCCCCGGCCAAGGCCGTGGCCGTACCGTTGTGTATTATTGCGAAAATGCCGAAGGGGAACAACGTGATGTCACTGGATCGGTGTTACAAACTTCGATTGGAAACACGCTTGGCATGTTGGCGGGCGGACTCGGCACGGGCCTGCTCACCACGGGCTTGATGATGTTGGGATCGTTGCTACTTGTGGCGGGGATTATGGTATCCGCATTTCGCGGATCGCGGCGACGAATCGTGACTCCCGTGATGACCTATCAGATGACTGGACAATCCAACAATCCAACCGATTTATCACGGGCCTTGCAACAATTAGAGGCGGCCTATCGGGCTGGCCAATTGACCGAACAAGAATATCAAAAAGCACGAGAAGCCTTATTGATGAATTTCAACCGCTAAAACGGCGAACAAAAAACCGGACGCAAGCATGATCTTGTGTCCGGTCAAATCGATCACAGTGGATTTTTAATATCCGGTAGTCGGTACCCCTAACAAGAAGGCGATCGATAAGACGACGATCAATAGTGGTAAGATCAACGCTACCGCAAACACACGGCTGTCATCTTTCAGGTGCATATAGAACAAGATCACCAAAGCCGCTTTTCCTAGCCCGATCCCCACCAATAACGGGATCTTGAGCCAATCCACTTGAATGATCTCCGCTAACAACACTTCGATCAGCGTCAAGATCGCCAACACACCAAACACCACCGTATAGACAGGTTGATTGATCGTGTAACCGAACAGATAGGTGACATCGCCATGAGTGGTATCGGCCATCGCTTCCACCGGATGCGCGGGCGCATGACCTAACGACTCGATGCTCTGTTCAAGTCCAGAAACCGCAATATCAAAGCCTTGTACCACCGGACTTTCCGCGGCCTGTTCGGTGATCTGCGCGATTCCCGCTAAGCTTTGATCCAGTGGGTTATCGCTAACTGCTTCTTCTAAGCGATCCGCTTCACCGACTTCATATTGATCGGGGGGGCGAGTGTTATGCGCGATCTCGTTTAAATCTTGGTTCTTTTCGTCGGCCATCATGCCCCCCTTTAGACCAGATAAATCAGTGTGAACAGGATGATCCACACCACATCGACAAAGTGCCAATACAGGCCAAAAATTTCGACCCCAACATGCCGCCGGATCGTATAACCGCCGCGTTGTGCGTTGCGAATCACCAACAGACACCAGATTACCCCGACGAACACATGCAGCCCATGGAAAAAGGTCGGCGTATAGAAATGCGCGCCGAACGATTGCCATTGATCATTGTTAAAGCCTAAGGTGATCCCTAAAAGGGCCAATTCATGATATTCAACGTACTGCCCGATCATGAAGATCACCCCCATGATCGCGACCAACCAAAACCAGTTGATCAAGCCCTGAACATTGCCGCGTTGGATCTGACGCAAACCCATCACCATCGCCCAACTACTGGTCAAGAGTAAGAAGGTGTTGGCCGTTACTAACCAGATATTTAAGGAGTCGTGGACACTTTTCACCACTTCCGGCGAATTGAGTCGCATCACGGCGTAAGCGCCAATAAAGAGGCTGAAAAGCACCACTTCCGACGCAAGATAGAGCCACATCGCGAATTTGTAATTGTCAATTCGTAACGCCTCGGCCTTAAGTTCTTCGGCCGTCATCGGCGCGTTGTTGGATACCGCATGAGCCATCGCCATCTCTCCTTATTTTTGACCCAAAAATTCCGGCAATTGTCGTAAGGTCTTGGCCGCGCCGCGGGCTAAACGACCGATCGTGATCAATAGCCAAGTGGGATAACGGATCAAGATCGTGATGATCAACGCATTGGCTAACGACAACAAGATCCGTAACACGAACGGTTCACGTAACACCAAGCCGATCAACACTTCATAGAACAACACATATAACACCACAAAAATCACCAAGAAGATCACCGCATCGCGCACATTGTTCAATAAGCGGCGGGATCTGGGAATCTCTTGGGCGGGAGTCTCGCCAGCGGTCAATAAGCCCGCCGTCGATCCCGTGCCTAATGCAGGAGATCCCAGTGGGACGGGTTGGCTAGTTTTGGCTTGGGTGACATTGCGTGAAAGTACATAGAAGCCTACGCCGACGGCCGCGCTGATCGCCCCTAATGAGAGCAAGGTAAACGCAAAAAACACGGCAAACGCGGTTAATTCACTCACGACGACATCCGTCCCGAACAGATTCATCGTGTAATAGCCGATCTGATTGCGGTTAGCCATGGGATCGTTACTAATGGTGAGCGAGGGACCAATGTCTAAGGAGGCAAATAAGAGCAGGCCGGCGGTGAGTACAATTGACCAGAAGGTGATCTGCCAGATCTGGCCGGTGAGCATTTGCGGGATCGGCGCATGATCTTCGTCGTGATGCGCCTCCTCATGTGCGCCTTCCACGACGATCAGCCCTTTTTCATCGTCATAGTGCGCGTGGGCATGGTGTTCGCTCATTTTGGGGTCAAACGCGCCCATGCCCCACACAAAAAAGATCGAACTGTTGATCACAGCGGAGATCATGCCCAATTGAGCATCCCACACCGGATCCATGCTTTGTAACGAGCGTAGCAATAAGACGAGCGCAGCGCCTAAGACGAAACCGATGAAGGCCATTGGCACGGCGCGGGTTAATCCCGGTTGCATACCGTTCTCCTTAATAAACAGCTTGGTTCAAATAATATACAAGACCGCGTAAAAGAGTAACCACGCGATCACCACAAAATACCACAATTTTGAGCCTGCTTCGATGTCCCAAAAATCGGCATGACGATAGACCCCTTGCGCGGCCCGCCGTAACACCCAAATAAGGTAAACGCCGATCGCGATCGCGTGTAAACTATGGAATGCGGTCATGAGACGAAAGATCGTATTAAATTGATTCGGCGGCCCGTCTAAGGTTGGGGTGAGCGTGATCCACTCATAGATCATCACCGCCACAAACAGCGCGCCTAACCCTAACACTGCGCGCCATTGTACCAGAAACGCGCTCAGCTTGTCAGTTTGAATTGCCAAAAACGCCCGCCGCGCTAAGACCATACTCGCGATCAACCCCAAGGTGGCGATCGTCGGTAACACCGGATCAAGCGGTGGTGTCCCCGGCGGCGGCCAACTGGGCGCATTGCCACGCATCACCAGATTCACCACACTTAAACAGACAAACGCCATGATCCACGAGATCTGAAACAGGTTGATCCCCATGCGCTTGTTTTTTAGCGCGATCTCCGCTTGACGTTGTTGTTGACGTTCGCGATCAAACTCAAAAGGAAACTCATTACTTCGTTGCATTTTGACGCTCATCCATTAAAAACTGATCTCATTGATTTTAGCGTATCAAAAGGGCGATCCCAACGGATCGCCCCTGGTGAGGCTGATATTAATCCCCTGCGCTAGGGTTGGGGGCGGGCAGTTGCGCGTCCGGACGCTTCCGTAATGCCGGATTCAGCATCGGTGCGACAAAACGCTCATCCATGGCCTTCAAATATTCGCGAGACGCTTCCGTCCCATAACCATAGGGGTCTTCAAACGGGATCGGATCGCCGACGAAATTATAGGGCGGAGGCGGTGAGGTGGTCATCCATTCCAAGGTCAGAGCGCGCCACGGATTTGATCCGGCGATCTTGCCGCGATACAAGCTCCACACCATGTTATAGAGGATCAAGAAGGTCGAAACCCCCAAGACAAAACCGCTGATGCTGATGATGATGTTCATCGCTTGGAACTCTGGCGCATATTCCGCCACACGGCGCGGCATCCCTTGCATCCCGACCAAGTGTTGCGGGAAGAATGTCCCCAAGAACGAGAGATAGGTCAACGCAAAATGGATCTTGCCTAAGTTTTCATCCATCATGCGGCCGGTGATCTTGGGCCACCAATGATACAGCGCGCCATACACCCCGAACACCGTGCCACCGTACAAGACAAAGTGGAAGTGCGAGACCACAAAATAGGTATCGTGTAGGTGAATATCGACCGGCACCGACGCAACCATCACGCCCGTGATCCCACCGATCACAAACATCGAAATGAAGCCCATCGCGAACAACATCGCGCTTGTCCACCGGATGCGGCCGCCGTAGATCGTGCCAAGCCAACTAAACACCTTGATCCCGGTGGGAACAGCGATGATCATCGATGTGATCATAAACGGGATGCGTAATTCTGGTTGCAAACTGGTGAACATATGATGCGCCCACACCGTAAAGCCCACCAAGGCGATCGCCATACTTGACAGCGCGATCATGCGATAACCGAACACGGGTTTACGGGCATGAACCGACAAGATCTCGGAGATCATACCGAAGGCCGGTAATACCATGATGTATACGGCCGGATGACTGTAAAACCAGAAGATATTTTGCCACAGCAACACATCACCGCCTTGCGACGGGGTAAAGAAGGCCGTGCCGGCCACGCGATCCAAGATCAACAGGGTGAGCGCACCTGCTAAGAACGGAGTTGCCAACACCACAATGACCGATTGCGCCAAGACCGCCCAAATGAACAGCGGCATTTGGAAATATTTCATGCCTTCTGGACGCATGTTGCGGATCGTGACGATGAAGTTAATGCCGCCCAAGATCGACGCTACACCTAACAAGTGCAACGAAATCGCCCAGAGGGTTTGACCATCGGGGCTAAAATGGGTGGAAAGCGGCGGGTAAGAAGTCCAACCGGCTTCAGCGGGGCCAATAAACCAACCCAACAACATCAACAAACCGGCCGGCGGGATCAACCAGAACGCGAACGCATTTAACCATGGGAAAGCCATGTCTTTCGCGCCCAACATCAGCGGCACAAAGTAATTGCCGAAACCCGCTAAGACCGGGACGATCCATAAGAAGATCATGATCGTACCGTGCATGGTGAAGAGCGTGTTATAGGCCGCACCGTCCACCATAAAATCTTGGGCAGGGGTCAACAACTCCGCCCGGATCAACATGGCTAACGCGCCACCGATAATGAAGAAAAATAGCGAGGTGGCGATATACTGCACACCGATGATCTTGTGGTCAACGCTCCAGCGCAGATACTCGCTAAGTTTTGGGCGCGGGGCGGTGGTCGCTCCGACACCCCCTAATGGGACTGAAATACTCGCCATGGGATCAACCCTCTCTTAAAAATACAATACTTTGACCAATGAGTGGGGCGCGATCGAAGACGCACCCCTTCCGAATGTTAGCGTTGTTCGATCCGCCGCTTGCAAACGTTAGCGTTGTTCTTCCACCGCCACGCGAATCGCCTCTAGATCACCACAGGGGGATTCGGGCGCAGTGGTTTGTGTACACAGATAAGCGGTAATCGCGATCAGATCTTCATCTGGCATATACCGATAGTACGCGCCTTCCACTTGAGCGGGTTCACTCTCGCTTGCGCCGAATTGTGGCATCACCCCGGCGTTAAAGCCCGGCACGATGTCATCATTGGGCCAACGGATCGAATGAGCGATGTAGTATTCCGGTGACGGCGCGTTATAGGTGGTCGCACGACGGACGGCGGTATCGGCCATATTGTTCATCGAAGGGCCTTGAATGCCCACCCACCCTAAGGAGTCTAACACATGGCAACCGGAGCAGGGATAATTGGCCAGCACCGTCGGCGCACGTAACACCGGATCATCAGGCGGATTTAAGATGAAGTTGACTTGCGGATCAACAAACTCGCGCAAATACGTTTCTTCATCGGGGAATACGTTGATGTAGGTATACATCGCGCCATGCCCACCGCCGCACAATTCGGCACAGACCACCCGATAGCGGCCTTCGCGAGTGGGGGTAAAGCGGAGTTCGGTTTGCCGTCCCACCAACGCATCTTGTTTGATCCGCATGGTTGGCACCCAAAAGGCATGATTGACATCGAGTGCGTCAATTTGCAGCAAGATCGGTTGACCGACATAGGTATACATCTGATTCGAGGTGAAGGTTTGAGCGAGATCGGGGTTTTGTTCTAAGCGGCCCAACGGATCGCTATAGGTAAACACCCAGTTAAAGCGTTGCCCCAACACATGCACAGTGGTCTCATTCGGCTGTGGCGCTTGGATCTGATTCCAGACGCTCCAACTATAAAACACCAAGACGACCACGATCACCGACGGAATGCCCGTCCAAACAAACTCTAAAGTCGCATTTCCATGGAAATTAGGGCCGTCTTCGGTATCTTGATCGTTCACGCGGAAACGGATCGCTGAATAGTATAGCAACCCTTGCACGAGTAAAAAGACCATGCCGCCGATCGTGAGCAGCACAAAAAATAATTGATCGATTGCATAAGCAGCCGTGGACGCTTGCACCGGGAAGATCGCTCCGGTGGTTGCGCCAATCACAAACCCACCGAGGAGGATCGCCACAACTGCTAAGGCGATTGGCAACAGTGGAATTTGCCCATTTGAACCCGGTTTTTTGCTTACATCCATTCCAGAACCCACCTGCTGTAAACTTGTATAGGAAGAAAATTGGGGTTTGCACTTTGTTAAATTTTACACAAAATCCCCTTTAACTGCAAGCGAAACCCTTGTTATTGGTGTTTTCTAAGGATCGCCTGCGCGTGGCGGCGATTGTAACCTGTTTATCACCTTACCGACAACTACAAGGTTTACTTGACTAGGGGTAAAAACAGAGATGATTGATCGTAAACACCAATCGATCCGCTATAATCTAAGAAATTTTAGTCTGTGGGAGGCCTGATCAAGTGAATTCTATAGCGCTTGAATTTCAAACTTATCGATCGTCATCAAGTTGCCATCCCTTATTTTTTCATGGCGATGCACACTCAACTTTGATTAAGCTGCCGGATCATTCGATTGATTTTTGCATGACGAGTCCTCCCTATTGGAACAAGCGAGAATATGAAAATGGCGGGATCGGACAAGAGCAAAAGTTTGAAGAATACCAAGCGCAACTCTTACTAATTTTCGCTCAGATCAAACGGGTATTAAAAGATACGGGGTCTTTTTGGCTTAATTTAGGGGATAGCTATCAGGGAAAGGCCTTGGCGGGCGTACCTTGGCGCATCGCTTTGGCATTAATTGATGAGCAAGGTTGGGCATTAAGGAATGATGTGATCTGGAGTAAACTTAAAGGATTGGATAATGCTAAAGATAAACTTCGCAATACTCATGAATATATATTTCATTTTATTAAAAAAACAAAAGATTTTTATTACAATTTAGACGCAATCCGCCATAAACCAAGAACGACGGGTGTTAAAAATGGCGCAATTGTCTCTGCTACGGGGGTGACGGGTATACGCTATAAACGTCAAATTGAATTATCTACAGCCCTAAACTCGGATGAAAAACAGGCCGCCTTACAAGCCCTTGAACAGATGTTGATGCGAATTGTGAAGGGTGAGATTTCCGATTTTCGCATGGTGATCCGCAAACAACAACGCACAACCCATTCTGACTCAGAACGGTTGTCGGGTCGGGCCAAAGAACTCGCACAAAAAGGGTTTTATTTTTTACAATATCACCCTAACGGAAGTAAACCTAGCGATGTCTGGGATATTATCCCAGAAGATACGACTCATCGTGAAAATCATTACGCTGTTTATCCGGAGGATTTGTGCAAAATTCCATTATTAGCAACTTGTCCAGAAGGAGGAATTGCCTTAGATCCTTTTTGTGGTACAGGCACAACCAACCTTGTGGCTATGCAATTGGGGCGTAAATCGGTTGGCATTGATCTATCAGAGCAATATATCAAAACTGCCCAACGGAGATGCGAATTTTTAATATGAATACACCTTTGGTTGAATTATTTACCCATCCTACCCAAGATAACGAGGTTGATTGGGATAACTTGGTCAACTCACAATATTGCGCCTATTTAGATCGTAAGTGTATTAAAGTGCGTAAAAGCCAGCCCGAGATTTCGATTGGAACCTGCTCAATAAAACACGGAAGTCAGACAACCCGAACAGCCATCATCTGCCCACACCGTTTTTTAGAACGAGGGCAAATCTTTTTAGATTGTCTGCATTTACTCACCTTCCATGAACCCGGCAATGAATTACATCGGGTTGCAGAAATCGAAATTCCGGGCGGCAGTGTAGATTATTTTCTCGTTTCAGTTCAAGCAGGCAAAGTGGTTGATTTTGTTGGAATCGAATTACAGGCCTTAGATACGACTGGGACGTTATGGCCGTTACGTCAGCAATTTTTAGCTTCATTAGGATTATCGAGTGATGTATCAAATGCAGCACGCCCTTATGGTTTAAATTGGAAGATGACTGCAAAAACAACCTTAGTCCAGTTGCATCATAAAGTAGCAACCTTTGAGAATCTTGGTAAGCGGTTGGTACTTGTCCTTCAAAATGAATTGATCGAATATATGCAACGCGAATTCAACTTTGGACATATTCAAACTGCTAAACGAGGTGATCCTATGCAATTTCATGTCTACAACTTACAGTCTGTAGAAACTCGCTACCGTTTACAATTGACTTCTCGTTTAAGCACAGATGCTAATGGAATTGCCGCCTCGTTAGGTTTACAGACCAATGCAAATGTTGAGCTTGAGGTTATTTTAGCTTCACTCCAAAACAAACTATCATCAAGAACACTGCTGAAAATTTAAGATGTGACAAGGATCTCACCAACGTTTAGAAAAAGTAGACAAATGTTACGACTTTTTCGCTCATCTGTGCTATGATCCCTTTAACACGCTTAAGATCACGTTTAGGAGCTTCGCCTTGATTAGATATAAAGCCCTCCCACGTTTTGCGTTAACCTTTACGCGCTCCATGGCATTCTTACGATCCGCCTAACCATGTTGCTGCTGTCGCCGAATTTATTTTTTCTGTGACCGCCGCCGCCTTGATCGCCGATTCCCTACTTTTGCATTATGCTTGTGACGGGGAATCAGAATCAGGGGGATCAGATGCTCTACGAGGCCGAATTATTAGACGCGCAAGTGATCGAAAATCTAGAAAATGATGATGACGCAGCGCTCAAAGCGCTAATCAATGACCAATACGCCCAAGACATCGCCGATGTACTGGAGCGACTCAACACCGAAGCGAAATTCCGTGTTTTTGAGTTACTTGAGTCGGATCTGGCCGCCGAAGTGTTGGATGAAGCCGGGATCTATACCACCCGTCAATTGTTGACTCATCTCTCCACCGAGCGGATCGTCGATCTTTTGGGACGAATGCCCCCCGATGATGTCTTAGAGATCATCGCGGAGGATGTCCCCCAACGGCGGGATGAGTTGTTAGAGGCGATGCCAACCGAAATCGCCCAAGAATTACGCGAAAGCCTCAATTTCCCGCCGTCCAGCGCCGGCCGTTTGATGACCCGCAAATACCTGAAATTGCGCGAGGATATGACCGCTTTTGAGGCCCTCTCGCAATTGCGCTTGGTCAACAGCAAGGTCGAAACGGCTAATGATTTTTATGTCTTGGATGACACCGGACATCTGATCGGAGTTGTGTCATTACGTGCGGTGGTCAACACACCCCCAAATCGCCGTATTCATGAATTTATGGAGCGCGATCTGATCTATGTAACTGCGGACACCGATCAAGAAGAAGCAGCGCGTACCTTAGCCCGCTATGACTTTTTAGCGCTGCCCGTGGTGAATGATGACCTTAAGATGTTGGGGATCATCACGGTCGACGATGCCTTAGATGTGTTAACACGCGAAAACACTGAGGACATGATGCGCCTCGTCGGGATCACCACGTCTGAAGGGGATGATGAGCCGTATTTCACTGCGCCGATCTTTCGCGTGATCCGGCAACGTTTTGTCTGGTTGTTATTGCTATTTTTGGCCGACACGTTCACCGGCAACGTGTTACGGATTTTCGAGAGCGAATTGGCCCAAGTGGTCGCACTCTCGTTTTATATCCCCCTGTTGATCGGCACGGGAGGCAACACCGGCGCACAAACCGTCTCCACGATCATCCGCGGCATGGCGATCCAAGACATTAAACCCCGCGATACCTTTCGGGTATTACGCCGTGAACTGCTCAACGGCTTGATCTTGGGGACACTGTTAGGGGCGGTGGGCGGGCTTCGCGCATATCTATGGGATCAAAACCTCTCATTAGCGGTGGTGATCGGGGTGACATTAGTCGTTGTGTGTGCGTGGTCAAATACGATCGGATCCTTGATCCCGTTGTTTGCCAAGCGGATCGGGATCGATCCCGCGATCGTGTCTGCCCCGTTGATCACGACTTTAGTAGATGCGACCGGACTGTTTATCTACCTCTCAATTGCGCGGTTGATCTTGGGCTTGTGAGTGTGGTTAAATTGAGCCAAGTTTCACAAGTGAGGGGATATGAAACAGTTAGCGCCGATCGAACAAACAGGGGATCAACACCCGTTTGCTTTAAAATTGACCTTGCCGGATGCGGTTTTAGCCCTTGCGACTGTAGGCTTTTTGGTAGTAGGTGTGATCGCGCTATGGTTAGAAGGCGGTCGGCCGGATAACTATAGCCTCTTGCGTTGGTTACACTTTCAATTGAGTCGCTATGGATTGGTCATGGGGGTGGTGATGTTGATCGCGGCTGTCTACATCGGCATCCTGCGAAAAGGCGATGTCACGCCATGGTTTCGACGTGGCACGTATGTGATCCTCTTATCGATGATCGTGCAGGCGCTGTTAGGGGCGACCATGATGTATGGGTATGGCGTGCCGGCCGGCAAACCGGAGCATCTGATTTATGGGATCGGCACGGTGTTGGCCCTGCCCTTCTTCATTTATGTTGAAGTCACTGCGCCTAAACGCCCGTCAATGGGCAGCTATATCTGGGGGTTTGCACTGTTTACGGGCGTGATCATCCGTGCCATTAGCACCGGGCCGATCGGCGGATAAAGGCTTAGGGCAACGGCTGCACCCTAAGCCAGATTCAATTTAAACATGCACCGCTTGATGATGCGGGCTGATTTCGCGCGTGGTTGAACTCTGGATGATCCATTCATCATAGGCGATCTCAACGATCTCGATCAGCGCGTCTACAATGTACACGGGACGATACAAGACTTTACTCAACCACAACAGCGACATCGCTTGACTTTGTTCATGAGCGCGATGCGTGCGAATGTAATTGATCCCGCATTGTAACGAGTGCCAGATCGCATCCAATTGTTTCGGACTCAATTTAGCGCGTGCGTCATCATGGCGTAATAGGTATAACCAGACGTAACAGGCCCATGCGGTATTTTCGACATTCGCGGGGGTTTTTCCATATCCCCACCCCCCTGAAGCCTGATCTTGGGTCTTGAGTAACAACGGGATAATGCCATCGGTGAGCATTTCCGGCGCGACAATCGAAAGCGGGCGCACACCGATCGCGGAGATGTAATTCGCGGAGAGATGCCATTTATCGCCGGGTTCATGGGAGTTGAGCATCGCACGTAAGCTTCGCTCCAGCGCACGTTTGATCGCGATCTCGCGTTTGTCCAATTGATCTAACAGGGTGAAGGCGTTTAAGCTGTTCAAGAGGTGGGTTGGGGCGCTTTGCACTTCACCTACAAAACAGTAAAAATTCAGTTGCGTATCGTCATCATAGCGTTGGTTGGAGAAGTAATCAAAAACCTCGGTGCTTTTGTGGATGCCGGATTGATGCAATAGGTAAAAGGCGACCGCAGTATCATCCAGATCCGGACAATCAAACCCATGTGTCCATGATAAACCGGAGTCTTGCCAATCTTTATTAAGCTTGGCGATCAACGCATCATATTGTTTTTGATAGGGTGTGAGATCGATCAACTCTAACATCATCTTGGCGATCCAATTCGCCTCAAAGTTATCGATCGGGTAATTCACGGGTAAATAGGGATTTGTGCCTTTGACCCATTGAATATACTTCATCGCCTTAGGGTCTTGTGTTTTGAGGTAGTAGACCACTGTCGCAGCGGGGGAACTCAAAAAACCACCGGTGCGATCTTGCACTTCTTTGAGGGCGGGCCAATCTAAGATCACGCCCCAAGCGTCGGGTGTATAAAATGCTTCCATCGAATGCAGAATTGTGCTAGGGATACGATACAAACGAGAGCTATTCAAGAGTAACTCTAGTTTCGGTTGGATCACCGATCGGAGCGCGTTCAGAAACTTCATCACCAAGGGATCATTTCGGTATTCGATACCGAGACTCCACCCTTCCATAAGTAATGTTGGGAACACCAATTCAAAACCCGCCGTAGGGTACGATCCTTTGTAACCCATGACTAGGCCGGGTAGGGTCTCGTTGACCAACGCCACACCGCGATCGATCACCTCATCTTCGATCGTGATGCCATAGAGTTGCCAAGTTTTCAGCGCGTTGACCGCGCTCATCGTATTCATGACAAACTCGTACCAGTAACCTTCCGCACGAAGATCGCCCCAGCTACCGTTGGCGTTTTGACGCGAAAGAATATAATCTAAAGCATCAGGAAACAGCGGACGATCCGGTTGTTGGGGATCGGGGATTCGCAATAACCACGCAGTATCGTAAATGCTAGGGGTGATTTGGGTTGGGAGCAAGCGCTTTTTTTTCAGGCTGGTGACTAAGCTATCTAAAATCCCCTGCAATGCGTCCATGAGAGCGACTCCTCTATAATACAAAATTGGATGAACAGTAACACAGCATGACCTCGAATCAATAATCGATTGCCTAAAATAAAGGGTCATGATCCACGCCAGACGCGCCCGCATAAAATTGGGCCGTGTATAGAGCATATCGCGCTTTATAAAATCGTCAAGCCTCTATTACATTAAGGTATAATAAACAGATGTGACGAACTTGAACGTTTAACAAGCATTTTCTAAGCGATTTCTCTTGCGTCTATGAGCTAAGATTACACTTAATTACCAAATCTTACGCGAAAAGATGAGAAAAAAGTATAGAGATTTTTGGATGAGGTTGGTTACACTAAATACTCTCAATCAAGGAGTGAAGGTCAAGCATGGAACTAATCCCGCTGATCGTTGTGAGCTTACTTCTGTTCTTAACGGTAGCTTTCGTTTGGCGCTATCGTGATGAGCAGAACCGTCAACGCGCACAACTGGACAAACACAGCCGTATTCTTAAAACACCCTTAGGATCGATACAATTCGTTATCTTTGGGGAAGGAAAGCCGATTTTAATCGCCTATGGGGGATATGATCAAGGGCTAATTGCGGCCCAACCCCTCTTAGCACAAGGATTCCGCGTGATTGCCGTCTCACGCCCCGGCGCACTTAACACCCCGTCAACGCCGATGATGACCCCTGAACAAGAGGCCGATCTGTACGACGCGCTCTTAGATGAGATCGCCTTGCCCCAAGTGGCGATCATCGGACTCGGAACGGCGGGACCGGCCGCCTTACAATTTGCGCTCCGTCATCCGGAACGGTGTTGGGCGTTGATCCTTGCGTCCTCCGTCAACCAGTTTTATCGTGAGCCACAGGTGATCCGTTGGAGGCGAGCATTGAGCTTACGCGCACCGGGTCTGATCTGGTTAATGGCAAAATTCGCCCCGTTGCGTCTCCTCAAACCGTATGGCCCATTAGGCGATGGACCCAACCTCACCATCCTACGGGGGTTATTGGGTGCGGAACACCTCGCTGCCCGTCAAACGATGATCGCGTATGAAGGCGCACAAATCGCCGCTCTAGCCAATTGGAATGCGCTACTTTTAGAACAGATCCACGTACCAACGCTTGTGATCCACGGTGATGATGACCCGATTGTGCCGTATGCAATCGGCCAGTTCGCCGCGCAACGCATCCCTCACGCGCAGATGCTCACCGTGCCGCACGCGGGTCACTTGGCCATGGTGACGCATTGGGGGCGCATCGAACGTGAAGTCCTGCGCTTTTTAACAGAGCGATCGGCTACCCGGTAAGTAGATCGGAACGTTTCCAAAGCGTCGCACCGGGCAGATCAAACGGGATTGACTCGGCTAAAGTCGCAAACACAAATTGATCCGCGCCTAATTGCTCAGATAGGGCATGGACGCGGGTCAATTGAGGCAAAATGTCTCCTTGCCAATGATCCTTACATTCCGCGATGATCACACGCCCGTCACACCACGCGATCACATCAATTTCATCAACGTGCCCGCCTCGACTTAAGTTCAAGCAGAGCAACGCTTCTTCCGGTGCGAGTCGATCTAAAGTGAGTAGGACGCTGCTGGCCCCTTCATTGAGGCCGGCAAGAAACAGTTGATTCAACCGGAAGACAAAATCCACCTCTAACGGCAATGGAAACGGGGCGCGACACCCCACACATACGATCGACTCGCGCACTTGATCCAGCGCGTACCAAGTTTCAAGGTCACAAGCCGGACAAGCCAATTGTAAGCCACGCAAAAATACCGCTTGTGCGATCAATTGGCGAAAACGATCGCCAAAAGCACGGATCGCCGTGTCACCGCGCACTTGGCAACGTGCGCGGAGTTCTTGAAAACGATAGGGTTTGCCTTTGCGAAGCGCGCTATCTTCAAACAACTTGATGAAAGCCGGATCACGAAACACCGCGAGATCGTCAGCTAACAAGCGCATCATGCCCTGAAAATAGCGGCCTTTTTTGCGACTAAAGGTGATCTGATAACCACGTTCGGCGATCCACTCATTCAACATGACGCTTACGCAATAAGGCCGCGCCTTTTTCTGTGGGATAAGTCTCCACCCTATCTAACGGAAATTCAGCTAACCAACGGGTGATCAAGTGCTGTTCATCGGCGCGATCCGCGTCATCTAACAGGATCAAACCGCCAGGACGAAGCCGCTCAAATAGGTAAGGCATGGCGGGATAACGCACGTAACGTTGTGGGTTGTCTTGTTGAGCGGGTCCATCGACCACCAACAGATCGATCGAATGGAGATCAGCAAGTGCTGTCGGGTCATACCATGTCCACGTTTCTCCCCGATATTCGATCGAGGTTAAGGGTGCATCGATCACCTGTACCCGTGTATTCAGCTGATGCAGATCAAGGTTACGTCGGACTTGATCCGCAAACGGTCGTAAGTGTTCAAGGGTGGTGAGTCGCCCTGCGCCCAATTTTTCTAAAGCGTAACCACCGATCAAACTAGAGACTCCTCCGCCTAATTCGACGATCGCCGTCGGATGAGAGGTGAGGATCACGGTGAGTAACACCCGCGCAAAATCAGGCGAGATCGCCCAAGCGCGCATCGGGGGCAAGGGAGCGCGGATCGGCAATAACGCAAATACCGAAAACAACGCCTCCAATTGCCAGTAAGTTTGCTCAAGTGAGCGATAGAGATCGGTTTGACGCTGTTCGATCCGCTCTAGATGTCTGATTAACTGTGTGAGATCGGTCATGGTGTCCCAAAGATTGATAAACCCGCCTGTTATCTGGGTAGATGTTACCCGTTTCTTTCGACCTAGACAAAGCCCGTTTAAACGTATTGGTTTAACCCGTCATGCACTACTGGTTAAACGGGGTTTTTTACGTCTGAATAAGATGGCTGATCGGCACAGTGTGTAAGAAAAGAACATTTTGAGTAACCTCAGGAAAGTGTCCCACCCATGCCACGCAAGCCAATTCCCACCCCATGTATGGGTGCAGACTAGGGTGGGGTTTGACGCAAGAAACTTTCCTGTACCTACTTGTGAGATTCACCACGCTCACACTGTCCTACTTTCGCACCTCGCACCCGGTTATGGGTATAATGAAATGAGCAGAACTGATTCAAAAGGACAGCGCAATGTCGGATCGCTTTGTGTTAAATCATTTGCGGCGCTTACCGTTGTTTAGCGCACTCCCAGAAACCTATCTTGCCCAGATCGCCGAAGCGGTACAAGTCCGACGCTTTGAACGGGGTGAATGGGTCTTTCAGCAGGGACAACGGACACAAGGCCTCTATTACTTGGTCTCTGGACGGGCGCAACTCTATCAGCAGATCGGGGCTGAAGTGCGTCAACTGGGTATTATTGAGTCAAATCAGTACCTCAATGAGGCCGCCCTT
Organism: Anaerolineae bacterium; assembly: GCA_025454525.1. Classification (GTDB taxonomy): domain Bacteria; phylum Chloroflexota; class Anaerolineae; order Aggregatilineales; family Phototrophicaceae; genus JALOOG01. The sequence continues at coordinate 18,884 of JALOOG010000070.1, forward strand.
TACCAAGAAGGCCAAGAGTCCGCCACTTTACAGGTGATCGAAACAGCGATCCTCTTGTTTTTAGCGCGTGAACGCTATCATCAGACTTTGATCGCTTATCCGGCCTTGCAAAGTCAACTCCGCTTACCAGAAATGCCGGCCGCACGTCCCTTACCCCCGCCGATCGCGCCCAAGTTACCCGAATCACCTCAATTTCGCCAACAACGCACCGATGAACAAGTCCTCTTACGCACCCGTCGTCATGGATGGTCATATTTGCGTCAGATCTGGTTAGCGGCCTTTGTGGCGTTGATCATGATGATCGGCGGTGGGGTGATCGAAGTGATGTTTTTGCGGTTGATCGTGTTCGGATTAACCTTGCTGATCCCCGGCGGGATCTTGTTATACGCCTATATCGAATGGCGCAACGATGATCTGGTGATCACCAATCAGCGCATCATCCGCACCGAACGCCGGATCTTCCCACCGTCCGAAGTGGTCAGCGAGATCCCCTTGCAAAGTATTCAAGCGGTCAACGCGGAGATCCCCTATTATGATTTGACCGCCCGCCTGTTTGGTTATGGTGATCTGGACATTCGCACGGCCGGCAAAGCGGGTAATATCATGCTCAATTTCATCCCGAATCCTGAAGCAATTCAAGAGATCATTTTTGATCACCTTGAAGGACGTTCGCACCTCACGACGGTTGAATCTCCAGAGGCCGAAGGTGCGCCTTCAATGTCCGAGAGTATCGGGTGGCTACAGATGCGTTATATCAATGCGGATGGCCACACGGTTTATCGTAAACATTGGTCATTTTGGTTGCGCGCTGTGTTCACCCCACTCAGCTTATTGATCGGGTTATTGATCGTGTTAGCGCTTTCGCAAGCGATCCCATTTTTCCGCGATTTTGGGCCGATCTTACCCGTCGTGTGTGGTGTGGGAGTGATCATCGCCTTATTGTGGTTATGGTGGGCTGATACCGATTGGCGCAACGATTGTTATGTGATCGGCCAAGACACGATCAGCTTGATCCACCGTCGCCCGCTTCGCTTGGTCAATGAGGATGATAAGATCTTGATCAACCGCATCGACAATGTGATTACCGAACAAAGTGGGATCTTTCAGTCCCTTTTGCAATATGGCGATGTGCAGATCTTGTTGGTCGGTGATGCGGGGGCGAAGGTGTTTGCAGGTGTCCCGAACCCGCGTCGGATTCAAGAGGAGATCGCACAACGTCGGGCTGCATCGCAACAACTCAACGCACAACTGGAAGATCAACGCCGCCGTGAGGAGATCGCTCGTTATATCGCGACGCATGGCTACCCAAATCCTAATTTTGCGTCACCGACTCCGCCGTCGGTGTCCCCGAATCCTACCCCGACCGAAGCACGACCGCCGCGTATCCCACGGACGCGCCATTGAAAATAGGAAGTGACTAAATTTAACGTGAGTTATGGATAAGGGGATGCCTCAGTGGGAGAGATGGAGTAATCTCTCAGGTGACCAAACCGAACCAGAGAGGCATCCGAAGATGAGTTT
>JALOOG010000071.1 GCA_025454525.1 Anaerolineae bacterium
CGGGATATGTTGGGATCATCCCATGACGACAAGTGATCAACAAAACCAATGCTTAACTGCTTGGACCACCTATGCGAGCAGTGTCGATCTAGGAGATGCGACTAAACGCGACTTACTGAATCAGGAAGATGCATATTGGGGAGGCTTGAGTTATAGTGAATTCGTCCATCTCTGGAATGATAATCAGAGCAGACCTCCCCTCAGTACCAACCAAAGTGGAGATATCTTACAAAATGGTCTCTTAGGTGCAGGAGCTATATCAATCGCTAATCCTTTGCCAAGTCCTGAGGATCTTCTAGCCCTATTCGGGTTAGCGTGTTTGGGTGTGGCGGTTGTGTTCGTAGCGGCAACGACCGTTACTTTATCAGAACGTCAATATTATGATTTTCCTCAAACTGAAGAAAGAGGAAGAGACACCCCTATCCCGCTGCCACCGATACTGGGACGTAGATGGATATGTGACACTAAATGTCAAATCAATGGCACTAATCCTCGGTGTACGGGTACTGGATATTTATCGGGTATTGGATACGGAAATAGTCAACCGGCAGCATGTGCAGCAGCACAAATGGTCATAAATAGTCTAATTGGTCAGATTCTACCAAATCTAGGGTGCTATAAACGCCATTGTGGTTGTGGTGCCCCTGGAAATAGAGATTGCTGGCAAATTTAGCGTCATTTTGTTGTAAAATTTCTATTGCTGCGTGCTTGCGGCAATAGAATTGCTTTTGAATGGAATGTATATTATGTTAACAAAACAAGAATTTGAACATCGGATTAAAGCCTTTCTCCATGATGCACAAGAAATTTTACAAAAAAGCTCACAAGATTTTATGTATGAAATAATCCAAAAAGATATTAATATTATTAAAAATGAAAATATAGACAGTTACGAAGAATTACTCAATACAATAAATGATGCTAAATTTTCCGAAGAAATTCGATCGATTGCCTGTTGGTTAGTTGCTAGAGTTGGAGATGTAGACAGTCTGCCGATGCTTTTTCTAGCTTGTGATGATGCATCCATTAGAGTGAGACAAGCAGCCGTACAAGCCTTGAGTACAATGGCAGTTGTGGTTGAGCGTCGTATTTTAGACACAACCACGCGCCTGTTACTTAGTGATAATAGTCACGAAGTTCGAACAGCATCTGCATATGCACTTAGTATGCTTGCTCATCAAGACAGTTTAGATCCGTTATTGGACGTACTCACCAACACAAATGAAAATTCAGGTGTGCGTGGAATGGCAGCTGAAGCACTGATAAGCTTAAAAGATCGCTCAGCTATACCATCATTAATTTTCTCGCTATCAGATGAAAGTCCAGAAGTGCGATTTTGGTCATCATTTGCCTTAGGACAACTAGGTGCAGAAGAGGCATTACCCGAACTAGAACGTTTAGCCAAAGAAGATCACGAGGAAGTTCTAGGGTGGCATAAGGTGAGCCAAGAAGCGGCTGATGCTATTGAAATAATAATCAATGCTCGTGGTAAATCCGACTTTGAATAAATCGATCATAATTGACTTATGTGTCATATTGAGCGCGTCCATGTATAAGTAATCACATTGGCATCTTTCATAGACGCAAGAATTCACGCCTTACGGGTCATTGTTCACCTCAACGGGGAGCGCTGCTTCCAACTATGGCTTCACCAGTGAGCAGACCGATCCCAATGGCTTGATCACCTTGCGCGCTCGGTACTATCAGCCAAGTTTGGGCGTGTTTGCCTCGCTTGACCCTTGGGAAGGCAGTTGTGCGCGGGCGATGAGTCTCAATGGGTACAGTTGGGTCGAGGGCAATGTGATCAATGCGATCGATCCCAGTGGGAAATGTATTTTAAATAAAGACATATGTTTGCGTTATGCCCCTCTCAGTTGGAGATGTAAATGTTTTGAATTATGCACACCACCACCTACATGCGACGAGATGTTAAACTATGGTTGTGTTAATATGTTGGAAAATCGCGGTTGTACACCCTTTACCACCCCAACACCTGTATCCAGTACCCCTACGCCAATGCCTACTCAAATTGTATATTTTGGGGGTAGCAACCCTGTTGAGGGCATTCAAGAACCAACTCGATCTTGCCTTCGCTGAAAGACAAGCACCTTATCTATTTGCGGCCGCTCACCTTGTTATTTACTATCCCGGAAGTAAGCTTGGACAAGCTGACGATGCTTTAAATCAAATTCAGCCAAATACGAACTGGATAGCTATAGGATATAGCGCTGGAGGAGATGCTGCATTGATGTTTGCTGATATGAATCTAAATCGAAGTTCTAAACCTTTGGTGGGACAATGACAGGTAGGACAAGCACAGGGGAATCTTTACGGGACACATGGCAAAGCATGTTAACGAGAGTTTTAACATCGGGAACCAGAGTCTTGGTATTAGATGATGAGTTTGACATTCAGGGTCAGGCTGCTAAACCTCCGTGGTCTCAATACACAGCTCCTGTGAATTCAGTTTACTGTTATGTAAGAAGAACGGATCGACCGCATTACATTGATCCTACCAGCAACAGCGTAATGTTAGGCACAAACACTGACTCTAGTTTAGTAACAGAGGTATTAGATTTTTTAAGGGGAGGATCATGTCCGCCTAGCAGGTGATAGTTTGTTTCGTTTTCAAAATCCCACTATTGCATAAGCTAATAGTGGGGTAAATTGCTGAAAATTTAATCGGAGGTAACTGACATGATCTATCGCTCCTTGCTGTTTATCGTTTCAATTCTGATTGTCATGGACGCGAATATGGCGCACTTTCAAAGTGGGTCTGACGAATGTCTCTATTCCTTTGAACACTTTGCCTATAAGAGTTTAACTCGACCGATAGACGAAACCCCTCAATTACCTAGTGATCCGTGGCAACTCGTCCCTGATGTCCTAAACGACCTACCGCTCTATTATCACCTTTGGCATGTGGAAACCTTGTATGGGGAAGGAGAAGACCTTGAAGTATGGCTTGGAGCTGGTGCATGGCGTTTTAGCTATTCGTCTTACTATCTTCCTCATCTTCTATTAGGAAACAATGCCCATAAATACTTTTGGTGGGTATATCGACCCCATCAACATGAAACCGAGCGGATTCCTGCGGTGATTAAGGGGACTTCATTGATAACTACTTACCTCTTAAAAGATCACCACGGACGTATCTGGGCGCAAGTTATGCCTTTGATCGGATATACTGCCCCCACTTACCCCCCGTTGGCTTTGTTTAATGAGTCAACACGACAATTTGAACTAGTTATCGGGGTGCCGCCACTTCCAGCCGACCAAATACCACAGATACAAGTATCTACTACTGGATTTTGGATCTGGCTTGACGGTTATGGGATTTATTTATTAGACAGCTTAACCTTGCATTTAGAAAAACGCTTCGATCTACCGACAGACTGGTCGGTCAAGGATGTAACTAAGGGAGATGATGGCATGTGGTACTTTTCAATCATAGGTAATCCACCCATGAGTCAAGATGGGTCATTATCACGACAGCGCCTCTATCAATTTTCGTCAGAGTCAACCCACCTCACGGAGATTGAGTTGATTGATGAGTGGCCGATCTATCGCGGTTTGTTGTTGGATCAAGAGCAGCGTTTGTGGTTGGGAACAGTAGGATTCCGTGACTCATTGGGCAATTGGTACTTACAACATCCGAATCCTAAAGAATTTTTTGGAAATTTGTTGTTTCAGGGGATGGTATTGCCCACCTTGATTTCAGAAACCTTGGATGGGCGGTTATGGTATACTAATGTTTTCGATAGTAACGCATCTTTTAATGGGAGTGCATGGTATGATCCGGCAACCCGAACAGGCTGCATGTTCACCAATTATCCGATCTCCATGGTTGAAGATCAAGATGGCGGATTATGGTTAGTAACTGATGGCAACTTGTATTATGCTTCGATTGAATAATATTATTACTTAATAAGTAAATATACTAAGTAAACTATTTAATAATGAAAAAATTATCTTAAGGGATGGGTTAAATTTCAATAATTATTTTCGGATTATTAAAAAAATTAATATTTATCACAATTGTTTTTTATTTATCTATTCTATTAACATTACAATCTTTTTTTTTTTTTTTTATTTAATATTATTATCTTGCAGAGGGTTTCAAAGAAGATTTAAGTAACCTCAGAAAAATACCTCACCAATGGAGACGGGGCAGCTCACCGCACGCAGACCAGTTCCTTCCCCATGGTTGGGCTGTGGGCTAGAGCGGGGTTGGACGCAAGAAACTTTCCTGAGAATGCTTCTGTCTTTACCTATCCTCCTGATGGACTACTAGTAGTTACAAGGCGATAGCTTCCTCAATAAAACTCTTGCATGAATCACGGGTTCGGGTTTTGTCCAAACCCGCTTCCCGCCCTGTATGTCGTTAAATAAGGGAATTTCCTGAGATTACTTCTGCATTATCTGTGGTTCAAAGCTTTTAACAGAAAATTTTTTTATCGTATTTAAAGCCGATCCCTTCCCTTCTCTATCCTGTGTTACAATATGGCGTGCGAATCGCTGTGAGACAGGAAGGGTTATGTCGGATCATCCGGTTTTTCGATTGTTTTCTCCATTATTTGCAGGTAAATCCGCAACCACATCCGCACCTGTTGCGCCGGATTGGGAAGCACCTGTGCGGCGTGGAGAATACGAAACCGCTATGCAAATCGCCAAAGAGATCACGCCGGCCGTTGTCCAGCGCATCGCCTTAATCCGTATTTATTTGCGTGCTGCCCGCTTTGACGAAGCTCAGCGCGGAATCGATGCCATCCTAGCCAAAACCGGCCTAGAAGACCATTGGATCGGACAAGCCCACGCGCTTAAAATGGAGTGGTTAACGTTTCAAAGGCGCTATGAGGATGCGGTGGAATCCGCCGCCCAAGCCTTAGAATATACCGAAAAAGACCTAGGGGTGCATATTGCTGTAGCGCGCCTAAAATTGTTTCAAAATCAACCAGAATTAGCGCAACGTCAACTTGACGCGGCCGAAAAACTCGCGCTACAAACATTTGGATCGCTTTCCGGTGAACAATTGGCCTTGCGCGCTTGGGAATGGGCGCAAATGGCAAAATCCGAGCGCGCCGATCAAACGATGCTGAAGGCATTTGAACGGGTGGATAGCGCTGATAAATCGAATTTGGCCGGGCTATATTGGATTGGCGGTCACATCGCCCGCGCTCAAGGACGCGATCGCGGCGGGCGCTTGTCTTTAGAAAAAGCCTCCCAATTAGACCCCCGTGGAATCTATGGTTGGCGCGCCACACAGGATCTACAAACTCGATGAAGCGTGTTTGTTATAATTCAATGCGTGGATCTTCTTTGGCTTGGCGATCTTATCGCTGTTATGGGATCGCCAAGCCGAATCCCCCGATGATCAAGTGCGCTATTTGTCTGATCCAATCGAGTCAAACAGATAGATCGCGTTTTCATCCCCAGAAGTAATCGTGATCGCCACTTTTGCCCCTGTGAACTCCACGCGATCCCATCGATCGATACCGAGCTGTTACTCAAAAAGTCGATCTCAAGGCATTCGGGTTCACCTTTGATCCTCTACAAAAGCCACTGAGTCTCACACACTTTTAGGATCGGTGTAACGTTGCGATTATACATCACCCAAAAACGCCTCTCCCGACTTGCTTGAATTACGTCAGCCAGGGTTGCTTCTCTCTTTTAAAATTTTATTTGTAATCACAATTTTAAGGGAAAGTCAGCACCATGACAAGCGCCAGTGTTTACACTTTTCCGATACAAGGCGTACTCGTTTCTAACATCCAATGCGTATACTGCGTAATATGCGGTAAACCCGCAACTTTGCTAAAATGAACATGACTCTGGCCCGAAGTGGATTGGATTTTGGATGATACGTTTTGATCGCTTCACTGAACGCGCTCAAGACGCTGCAACCCGTTCGTATGAGATCTTGCAGCGTTATGGGCATAACCAAGTAGATACCGAACACATGCTGCTGGCGCTTTTGGAACAACCCGAAGGAGTCGTCTTAACGATCTTAGAGCGACTCGGCGCAGACGCGAGTCTGCTACGCGCCAAGTTAGATGATATTTTACGCGCCAGTCCCAAGGCCTCGATCTATGGCGGCGGCACAGGACAGGTGTTCATTACCCCTCGCGTCAAACGGGTGATTGACCTTGCCAATGAAGAGGCCAATCGCTTACGCGATGAATACATCTCCACCGAACATATCTTTCTCGCGATCTTGAATGAACGCAACACCCCCTCCGCCAAGATCCTTGCCGATCAAAACCTGACTCGTGATCGTGTCTCAGATGCGGTCAAAGATGTGCGCGGTGGACAACGTGTTACCGACCCCCAAGCTGAATCGCGTTACCGTACCTTAGAAAAATACAGCCGTGACATGACCCGACTCGCGGCCGAAGGCAAACTTGACCCGGTGATCGGACGTGACGGTGAGATCTTGCGCGTGATCCAAGTCTTATCCCGCCGCACCAAAAATAATCCCGTGCTGATCGGAGAGGCCGGCGTGGGCAAGACCGCCATTGTCGAAGGCCTCGCACAGCGTATCATGTCCGGAGATGTGCCGGAATTGTTGCTGAATAAGCGTGTCGTCAGCTTAGATCTTGCCGCGATGTTAGCTGGCAGTCGCTTCCGCGGTGAATTTGAGGAACGCCTCAAAAGTGTGATCGAAGAAGTCCAACGCGCACAAGGTGAGATCATCTTGTTCATCGATGAATTGCATCAAGTGGTCGGGGCCGGCGCGGCCGGTGGCGCGATCGATGCTGGGAACATGATGAAACCCGCCCTCGCCCGCGGTGAACTGCAAACCATCGGCGCAACCACCCTAGACGAATATCGGCAATATGTCGAAAAAGACAGCGCATTAGATCGCCGCTTTGCCCCGATTTTTGTCGAAGAACCTGGCATCGAAGACACGATCGATATGCTCCACGGACTCCGCGATCGCTATGAGGCCCATCACAAGGTGACGATCTCCGATGAAGCGATCGATGCCGCTGTACGCTTATCGGATCGTTATGTCACCGGACGCAAACTGCCCGACAAAGCGATCGATCTGTTGGATGAAGCGGCTGCTAAGTTGCGCGTGGCCCTTTATTCTATGCCGCCCCGCCTCAAAGAGATGAAAGACGCGGTGAGCCGTCTCATGAGTGAGGAAGAAGGGGCCGGACTCGCCCGCGAATACGAACGCGCCGCCGAACTCAAAATGCAACGCCTACAATTGGAACGCGAATATGAACATGAGTTGTTCGCGTGGCAACAAGAAAACACCCTTGATGAAGTCGTGGATGCCGATGATATTGCGTCGGTGGTCGCCCAATGGACGGGTATCCCGGTCAATCAGATGTTAGAAACCGAGAGCGAAAAACTGCTCCGTATGGAAGAAGTGTTGCATGAGCGCGTGATCGGACAAGATAAAGCGATCGCCGCCTTATCCGATGCGATCCGGCGCGCCCGGAGTGGCCTCAAAGACCCCAAGCGCCCGATCGGATCCTTTATCTTTTTGGGATCTAGCGGGGTCGGTAAAACCGAATTGGCCAAAGCCTTGGCGGAATTTATGTTTGATGATGAGGATGCACTGGTGCGGATCGATATGAGCGAATATCGTGAACAGCACACCGTTAGCCGTTTATTTGGTGCGCCTCCCGGTTATGTGGGTTACGAGGAAGGCGGCCAACTCACCGAGGCCGTGCGTCGTCGTCCGTATCGTGTGATCTTATTTGATGAGATCGAAAAGGCGCATCCGGATGTCTGGAACGCCCTACTTCAGATCCTTGAGGACGGTCGCTTGACCGACGGACAAGGCCGGGTGGTCGATTTCCGGAACACAGTGATCATCATGACCAGCAATCTCGGAACCGAATTTGTCCGTAAAGGCGGCGCATTAGGGTTTGTACAACCGAATGATCAACAAGCGATCGCCGATCATCAGAAGATCGAACGGGCGATGCGTGAGACTTTCCGCCCAGAGTTTTTGAACCGCATCGACGAGATCATCATCTTCTCACCGTTGACGCTGAAAGACGTGGAGCAAATGGTGGACTTGCAAATCACCGGACTCGCCAATCGCTTACGCGAAAGCGGCATGAACATCCATTTGACCGAACCCGCACGTCATTGGTTAGCCCGGGCCGGCTATGATCCGCAATTCGGAGCGCGTCCATTACGCCGGGCGATCCAACGCTATGTCGAAAATCCCTTGAGTGTGCGTTTGTTGCGTGGCGATTTTAGTCCGGGTGACTTGATCGTGATCGATGAACTCAATGAACAGCTCTCTTTTGAGCGGCATCAAGACACCGTGAGCAACTTCGCTCAATCTGAACAACCTGAAGAAGAAGCGGTCTGGACTCCGCAAGACGAAAACGTGATCGAGGACACCCGTTACGAGTAAAATCACAAGGGGACGCATGATGCGTCCCCTGAATTTTTAGCTAAAATCCGCGTCGTCCGTACCGTTCTTCACGCCAAGGATCACCGTAATTGTGATACCCCGCGTTTTCCCAAAAACCCGGTTTATCCACAGGCGAAAACTCTAAAGCGCGTAAGAATTTTGCGCTTTTCCAGAAGTACAGATGTGGCACGAGGGTTCGCACCGGCGCACCGTGATCCGGTTCAATGAAATCCCCATCGTACTTATACGCCAACAAGACGTTATCGCGCATCATGTCCTCTAAAGGGACGTTCGTCGTATACCCATAATCACAATGAGCGATGACATGCTTAACATCTGGTTTTAATCCGACCAATGCCGCTAAATCACTGAAACGCACGCCTTCCCAAGTGGTATCAAACTTGCTCCAACGGGTGACACAATGAATATCACAGGTAATCGTCACAGTGGGCAACTTCAGAAATTCATCCCATGTCCAACGCATCGGCTTTTCTAGGCTGCCGAACACGCGAAAATCCCAAGTTTTGGGGTCAAATTTCGGCACTGGGCCATACGTTAACACCGGAAACCGATTGGTCAACGATTGCCCCGGTGGCAGACGGCCTTCTTTGCGCTTTTCTTCTTCATCATTGCGACGGCCAAGGATATTGTTGAGCATAGCGCTTTTGTCCTTCATATAACGATACGTATCATCGCAATCATACCATGCAATGCTTACAAGCGGATTAAACCACCTTAATTTTCATCGTGATCGCTGTGTTTTGTCTCAACATCCACTTCTTCAGCTGAGCGTCCACCCTTGAGCGTGTTGATATAAGCGGTAAAGCCTTCATTGTCCTCACGCGCCAAAAAACTCGCTTGTTTGGGCCAAGTCATCACGCTACGCGGGATCAACTTGATCCCGGTGTTACGTAAGATCTCGGTGAGTGACTCGCCTGTCGCTTGTTCCAATTGACGGAAGGTTTTAATTCCGGCCGCGTATAACGCATCGCGGTACTTCGGCCCGATCCCATCGATCTGTTCTAAGGGATCGACATAATCGCTACTGACTAAAGGCGCGATCACGTCCACCTGTTCGGAGCGTTGATCCGGCGCAATCTCCCGAATCGATTCTTCAACCTGTTCATCGATCTCTATCGACGCGGGTTGGGCGGCCATCGCTTCACCGACCAATTGTTGCGCCATAACATCACCCTGTTTCGCATCTTGAATGATCGGCGCTTGGGTGAGGTATTTGGCGGCCTGTTCCGCAACATCGGGTTGTTCAATGTCCTCAATCGAAACTTCTGGTAAATCCACTTTTGGCGCGTCGGTTTGGGCGGTTTCTTCCCTTAAGATCACCTCTTGTGGACTCATCGGCACAACTGGATCAGGGGTGAGCGGCGCGGGCGGTTCAGCCAACGGACGCAATAAAGCTTCTGATTCCTCGCGTTTCACCGACCATTCTTGCACCTGTAGACGTTGGGGCAATTGTAGCCCTAGCTCCGCGCCCACATTTTCAGTTTCAGCGCCTCCGCGCCCCTCTAACCACAGGGTGCCGAAGATCGCTAACGCAATTGCTAACGCACCAAATCCTAACAGACCACCACTACTCACTACGGATTCAGCCGAAATAATTAAATTGGTCAACACCATCAAAGCAAAGACCAACAGAAACACCGCAAAAAACGATCTGATCGAACGATCTAACATGGGTTTAACCCTCCGTATGGGTCACGATCACGACATGCCCCATATATTAAGCGAGAGCGTCCCCTAAGTCAAAAATTACACATGGAGAGCGCCCGTGTAACTTGAGAAAAATTTCCCCCATTAACGGCCATTTTTTACCATTTATTTACGCAGCGGTATTGAAATAACTGGTAATGTTAGGGTTATACAGGGTAGAATACGGGAATTTAGTCTTTTTTGCGCTCTCTAGGAAGTTCATCTGATGTATATGCCCACACTTTCGGCGGCCGTGCATGTTCGTAGTTACACTTTGGCGCAATATCGGCTTAAGGTGTTGACGCATTGCAAAAGCCCCGGACTGATTCAATATAAATATGTGATCTTAGTCTATGAACAAGGGGATGAGCCGGTCATGGCGATCACATCCGAACATAATCCGCGTTTGACCGACGGATCGTACTTTTTAGGGGTATTTCCGGGATACGGTCATGTCAATCTCGGTAACTCCATCGATTGGGGCGATCTAGAGAAGTTTATCGCCAAGGCGCTCACCATTTTAGCGGAATATCTGATGATCAATACACCACCCCAAGAAGCACCCTTAGATCGCTAAGCTAACCGGGAAGATAAGGCTCAACGAAATATCCTTCGCTTGAGCCTTCCGCGATCCAACCCTCATTTCCCCGATAACGGATCAAAAACCATGTATACCCTTCAGCACATTGCGGGCCATCTAAGACCAAAAAGACCTGATTCACCTCAATTTGGGCGACAATCTCGTAAGTAGTACCAGGGCCGGCACGCATTCGTAAATCGCGATCATCGTCATCTAACACCCGCCCGCGCTCATACAAGATCAACCGTGATCGCAACGCCCCCTCACAGATCGGAGTTGAGGGAAGCGCAGCAGGAAATTGAAACGGAGTAGGTGTCCAATCGGGAGTCGGTTCAGACATACCGGTCGGTGTAGGGCGTAAAGTACGCATCATCATGGGGGTATGGGTCACTGTGAGCGTTGCACTGGGTGGAAGTGTGCTGATCGGTGCAGAGGTACAGGCCACGAGTCCTGCTAGGCCGATGATCATCCAGAACCAGCGGCGCATCATATCATTTCCCATTCTTGACGGAGCAATCCGTACCATTCTAGGTCATGATAGGCGTTAGCCCAATAACCGCGTTGACGTAACAGACCTTCAAACTTAAAACCCAGTTTGGTTAAAACCCGCACCGAAGCCCTGTTCCCCGGCAAGACATTTGCCTCAATCCGATTAAGCGCGACCTCTCTGAAGCCAAAGCGCAACACCCCGGCGATCGCTTCTGTGATCAAGCCTTGTCCCCAAAACGTGGGATGAAGATCGTACCCAATTTCGCCAAAATGTCCGCACGTATCAAACAGGTTAAAGCCGCATGTCCCAATGAGACGATCTCCGCCTCCACGTAAGGTAATCGCCCAACGAATGGCTTGCCTCTGTTCATAACGGCGGATCAACGCGGCGATCAAATGATCAGCTTGGTCTAAGGCCTCAAATTGAGTGAGATCATAATACTGCACGACTTCCGGAGAGCTAAACAGTTGAAAGATCGCCAAACGGTCTTCTTGACGTAAAGCACGCAAGACTAAACGCGGAGTCTCTAAAGATGGGAACACGGTAAAACAACGCTCTAAATTCATGCGATGTAACCTCTTCAACTAGACGGGAACTATTTTAACCCAATCTTGTCAAACGAGTACCACAGGAAAATCTCCGTCACCTCATAAATAGTACCCCATCCATGCAGACACACCACCCCATTGCCACGCGGGACAGTTCCCTCCCTATGCATGGGTTAGAGTTAGGGTGGGGTTGTGACTTCAGTTCACTAAGGGTTAAGCATAAATTTTGACAGCTCATTATAGTTTTTTCTCCAAGTTCTTCCTCGTAGTATTTAAAAGGAACGATCGGACTCTAGCACCAGTGCCAGGTGATTTTCTGAGATCTCTGAGTCAGCGTTTTTGAAGCGCCCAAGCGGCCGCCTCGCTCACAATCGCACTCGGATCGGCGGTGAGCGCGATCAATTGCCCCGTGAGACTCGCATCTCCAGCATTGCCGGCCGCGATACACGCATTACGCACCATACGATCTCGTCCGATCCGCGTGATCGCCGATCCCGCAAAACGATCTCGAAACGCTGCTTCATCTAAAACCAATAGATCCTGCAAACGCGGTGCAACCCGATCGAGATCCACCGGATAAAACCCAGTTTCGGCGCTAGGCAAGGCGAAACGCTGCCATGGACACACCTCTTGACAGACATCACACCCATAAACCCAATTGCCGATCAAGGGACGTAACATTGGATCGATCGTTCCCTTGTGTTCGATCGTCAAATAACTGATGCAGCGGCGAGCATCCAACACATAGGGACGTGGAAACGCATCGGTTGGGCAAGCGGTCAAGCAACGGGTACAAGTGCCACATTGGGTAGCGCGGTGAGGGGTATCGTATTCATCAAACGCCAAAGTGGTCAAGATCTCCCCCAAAAAGAAGTAACTGCCGCGTCGAGGATGAATCAACATCGTGTTTTTACCCGTGAAACCGATCCCCGCTTGCATCGCATGAGAGCGCTCTAGGATCGCGCCCGTGTCCACATACACCCGCGCTTCTACGCCTAAACTATCGACAATTGCGTTCAATTTGGGGATCATCAGATCGTGATAATCAAGGCCCCACGCATACGACGCGATCCGACCGCGACTCGGATCGCTTAAAATCGCCGGATCGATCGGTAAGGTGCGATAATCTAAACCCACGATCAACAACGATCGCACCCCCGGTAAGATCACGTTGAGGTCACGCCGCCGCAATTGCCGATCCGGCCGAGCTAAATAACCCATAGTGCCGTGCATGTGCGCTTCGATCCATTGGAAATAGGCGGCTAAATAGGGCGAAGGTTCGGCGCGAGTCGCCCCGGCAAAGCTAAAGCCCAAGCGTGACGCTTGGGCCTTGAAATCACTTAAATTCATCACAGACATCCGTCAAAAGGTTAACCCACGGATTTTAACGTATCACACCGCGCATCCCCTAACACCGTGCCGATCGCTAAGGTGAACGCACTTTCGACCCGCGTTGTTTCCCAGAGATCGCGGGTGACAGGACACTCGTAAACCTTGTTCTCATCCCCCTGCAAGATCAATAGGTAACGCTCCTCCCGACTTGCTTCACGCTCACAGCCGCGGCACGATCCATCGCGCAAATTGAGTCGCTCCCAGTAAGGTTCAACGTTTTTATCACCTTGTGTGATCGCGGAGCGATCAAATTGCCAACGATCCACCGAGTAGTAACAGACATAATCGTAAACCGGTTCTTCCCGATAGCGCGGCTCACAAACTTGTTGTTCCCGAAACGTGCCATCGCCTTGATCCACCTGCTGACGACGACAGGTTTCGCCGTCCTGGACGCGCTCTGTACCGACCTGCTCATAATTGCGGGTGATGCTATACGCATCGTTAGGCATTGAGGTACAAACGCGGCTCTCGCTGACAGCGCGCAATTCTTCGATCTTGATCTCACGTTCCCATTCAAAGCCGGACACGATCACTTGTGACTCGCGAGTAGACGTGGCGATAAAGATCACCGCGCCGATCACCACCAAAGCCAACGCCCCCATGATCATCACCCACCGCGGGACTCCGGTGCGTTGCTGTTCTTGCTCTGGCGCTTGATTGATCTGCTGCAAGTTTTGGGGCATGGCGACCGCGTTGGCGCGGGCCGCTGCGACTGCATCTTGACGGGCATAAAGGTCTTCTTCAATAAGCTGTTCACCTTGCTTGGCGATCCGTGATCCCACGGATCCCACTGCTTCGGCGTTTGCTTGTGGCGCACCACAACGTGGGCAAAATTCAGCAGCGGCGGCGTTTAAAGTGCCACACGCCGGACAAATTTTATCTGCCCCCACATATTGGTGATTTTTAACCGCCACTTTATCTGCATCCGACGGAAAATAGCGCCATTCAGCATCTTGTGGCGATCCACAACTGGGACAAAAGCGCTGTGATTTCGCTAACAGCTTTTTAGTGCCACAGGATCGGCAATCCCAGAGCATCTCATATACTTGGTTGTCTTGGTCGGTCACGTCCCTGCTCCTGTTGTCTGTGTCGATCTATCCCCTTCAGTTTAGCGCAAATTGTCCTAAATGAGAACCAGCTTAGAGCGGTTGCGGTTGAAAGCATAACCGCACTTGCGCGACGATCTGGGCGTAATGGGCGGCGTTGTGCTGAAAATCCAACGAATCCATCTCTACACGCACTACCGGACAAGCCGACCACCCGCCGATCCACTGTTCATAAAGCGTGTTGAGTTGGGCGATATAATCAGGAGAAATATTGCGCTCATAATCGCGTCCGCGCAATTGGATATGATGTAAGAGTTTCGGTACGCTGGCCTGAAGGTAAATCACAAGGGTGGGCGGCGGTAAAAATGCGCTCACGGCCTGATACAAACGGCGATAGGTCTGATAATCGCGCTCACTTAATTTGCCCTGATGATAGAGGTTACAGGCGAAGATCTCCGCGTCTTCATAGACGGTGCGATCTTGTACTACACTACCGGGGTAATCGATCAGTTGGCGATGATGTTCAAGGCGTTTGCCTAAGAAAAAGACTTGCGATTGAAAACTCCAACGCTCCATATCGTCGTAGAAATCGGCTAAATACGGATTTTCCATGTTGGCTTCATAAAAGGGTTGCCAACCGAACGTTTCACCTAACATGCGCGTTAAGGTGCTTTTACCGACTCCAATATTTCCAGCAATCGCAATAAAAGGATCTCTGTTCATGGTGATTCGATCTTCTTGGGACGAGTCGCAAAGGACTTAGGATGAATAGTCTGTAGTATCGTTTAAACTGTCCTTAACGACAAGCGGTGATTCGGGGGGTTTTGGGTTTGAATCTGGTTATAAGGTGAAGGGGGCCGTGGCCCCCGTTAAGCTTTGCTTACTGGATCGTCACATCGGGGATCAACAAGACCTGACCCGCGTAGATCCGATTCGGATTTGCGATGTTATTCACTCGCGCTAACACGATCAAATCTACCCCATAATGCCGGGCAATCCGCCCTAACGTCTCACCACGTTGTACGGTGTGCGTGCGTGGGGCTTGATCGTCCACGATCACTTGTCGTCCGACACAGAGTTGTTGTCCGACCTCGATCCGATTGACATTGGCGATCCCGTTCCATGTTTGCAGATCGCGCACGGTCGTCTGGTATTCACGGGCGATCCGCGTCAAGGTATCACCGCGTTGTACGGTGTAAAACATGGAACATTGTCCGGCGGGCGCTTGGGCTTGCGCGGTCGCAGTTGCGAGAGTGATCACCGCGATCATTAGCCAGAATTTCCATTGCATGAGCTTGCTCCTTGTGGTCAATTAAACTTCATGGGGATAAGACGATCGCGTTTATGAATTTGTTCCTAGAATGCGGGCTTAAAACACGACTTTGATTTGCTTGATCACCAACAAAAACAACTCATTTTAGCAGAGGTATTCGGGGTGTTTGTGCGCTTATCATCAGGGGATCAAACATACCACGGTCGCACTTATTCAACCGAGGAAAGTGATCCATTCTGAGTAATCTTAGAAAAATATCCCACCCATGGAGACGAATCAGTCTCCTCAGCTATGCCATGGGCTGAGGGTTGGACAGGAGAAACTTTTCTGTGCCTACTTGTCGTATCGTTTAAACTATCCTTCACGACAAGCGGTGATTCGGGGGGTATTGGGTTTGAATCTGATGATAACGGAGCGTGCGATCATTTTGTCATTTTAACCGCCGGATCGTTCTTAGTTTGTCCGGTAAAACCGCGTTCATTTCATCATACACCGCTAAAATGAGCATGTTGATGCTTCATCTTAGCGGTTTACGATGTCAAATATTCAATTCAGCGACTCACAATGTCAACTGTTCAATTCAGTGGATCACGATGTCAAAATTCAGAAAAATCGTATAAAGACTTTTGCGTCTACACTTTGTTATCAGAGCGCGGATCTAACGCATCGCGCAAACCATCCCCGACAAAGTTGATACTCATCACGGTGATCAAGATCAACACCCCCGGACATAACCATAACCACGGCGCTTCCGCAATAAAACGACTCGCGCCGTCTAACATATTGCCCCAAGTGGCTGTCGGAGGTTTTACCCCAAGCCCCAAAAAGCTGATATACGCCTCTGATAAGATCGCACCCGCAACCCCTAGCGTAGCCGAGACAATCACCGGGGCCAAAATATTCGGCAAAATATGCGCCAAGATCACACGGCGGGTAGGCGCGCCTAAGGCTTCGGCAGCGACGATAAACTCCGCTTGTTTGAGCGATAACACACTCGCCCGGACAATACGCGCTAAATACATCCAACTGGTGAGACCGATGATCGCGATGATCACGATCACGCTCCCACTAAATTCGCGTCCTAAAAAGTTGACATCAGGAATCCGCCCGCCTAAAAACTTGGAGATCACCAAAAGCAACAAGAGGGACGGAATACACAACATCGCTTCCGTGAAACGCATCAATAACCCGTCGATCCATCCCCCATAATAACCAGAAACCACGCCCACCATGACCCCGACCGTCACCGAGACCGAGACAGCAAATACGCCGATCAACAGCGAGATCTGACCCCCGTAGATCGTGCGGGCTAAGATGTCACGGCCGATCGTGTCTGTGCCGAACGGGTGTTGAGTCGACGGGGCCTCAAGACGGCGGGAAGTATCGTTATAATTGGCTTGCGCTTCGGTAAAGATCAATGCGCCCAACGTAACATACAACATGATCGCGATCAGCATCACGCTGCCCGTGACGGCCAAGCGATGACGCAAAAAACGCCGGGCGACCCGATTCATCTGGGAGCGCGGCGGATGTTGGGCGGAGGGGTGCGTAAGTGTCACAGGACGCGGACTTTCAGAGGTATTCGCGGTCATAAGGCCCTCTAATAACGAATACGCGGATCAAGGAATGTATAGGTGATGTCGGTTAAGATCTGAAAGATCACAACCGCCACGGAGATCATCATCAACAAGGTCATCAAGACCGGAAAATCGGAAGCGTTGATGCTGTTAATAAATTGACTGCCCAACCCCGGCCATCCGAATAACTGTTCGGTGACGACCGCGCCCCCTAGTAAAAAGGGAATATCGAGTCCGATCAACGTGACCAAAGGTAACGAGGCATTTTTAAATGCGTGTACCATCAACGTCCGCCGCTCCGAAAGGCCCTTAGCGCGGGCGGTGCGAATATAATCGGAGTTAATCACCTCTAACATCGTGGAGCGGATGTAACGGCTGTAACCCGCGATGCTGATCAGCGAGATACTGGTGACCGGTAAGACCATATGCCACGCGATCTCCTGCGGAGTCACCCCGCCACGGGGATCAAACATGCCGCTGATCGGGAAATAAGGCAACCCCCACTCGCGAAATTTGATCGCAAACAGGTACATCAACAGCAGCGCGATCAAGAAGATCGGGAACGAATACATCACAAACGAGAACGAGGTCAACAGACTATCGACCCACGTATATTGACGCACCGCCGATAAGATCCCGATCACCAACGACACGATCACGATCACCACTTGCGCTGTCCCCATCAATAACAGGGTCGGGCCGATCTTATCCCCGATCACCTCGATCGCCGGTTTTCGCATCTGAACGGAGGCCCCAAAATCGCCGCGGATGATGCCGTAGCGTCGTCCCGGGGGCAAGGGTTGACCTTCTAGATCGGCGAGTGGCACGATGATCGCATGATCCGCCAAGCGATCGCCGTCAGTATCCCAACGCAACCAATCATCCCCGGTTAACCAGATCAGATACTGCACCAAAAACGGTTGATCGAGTCCCATTTGCCGGGCGAGTCGGGCGCGATCGTCGGGTTGAAGCGGTTGACGGCCGCCGAAAGTGGCTAAGGGATCGCCGGAAGCCTGCATGAGCCCAAAAAGCGCAAAACTGATAAAAAATAACAACGGGATCGCTTGTAACGCACGCCGCAAAATGTATTTGAACATAGGCTTAACCAACGAAAAGGCAACTTGTAAAAAGAGAGTCGCGTTTTTAGCGCGGGTGTTGCAGATCGCCTTTTTAGGCGATCTGCCAAAATGAAACCAATTATTCGGTGATCACATCCCAGTTTTGAACGTCCCAGAAGGGCGAAACCCCGTTGACGTTGGCATTGGTCAGCGGTTCACGGGTTGACCAAGTATCCGCATCAAACCACACGCTCACCCACACATACGACTCATACATGCGGCGATCGATCTCTTGGAAGATCTCCACCCGTTGGTTGAAGTCGGTCGTGGCGGCTTGTTCTTCAAACAACGCGGACAATTCTTCATCACAGAAGAACGTCCAGTTTGAGCCACTCGGTTCTTCATCGCTGGGGATTTCTGCACACATGAAAGCGCGCGTGTTAGGATCGGGGAAACCACCCGGCGCAGTTGACCATTGCGCGATGTCATATTGACCCGTCGCAATCGGGCCACCGTCCGCATAACCCGCGAAGAATTGATCACTCGGATAGCTGAATAATTCTACGCCGATCCCCACATCACCCAATTGTTGTTGCACGATCGGTTGGATCTCAAGGCGGATGCTGCGTTGATTGGTGACATAGCGTAACACCAATTCTACGCCGTCTTTATCGCGTGTGCCGTCGCTATTGCTATCCACCCAACCGGCCTCATCTAACAGGCGATTGGCTTCGGCCGGATCAAATGGCACCGCTTCTAAATCCGGATCAGCGAACGGCGTGCCTTCCCAGAAGCTAGAACCGGGGTAAGTCGCACCGTTGAGCAGATCTTCGGTGATCGCAAAGCGATCGAAGGCCAACGAGGCGGCTTTACGCACGTTCACATCTTGCAACGCGGGATGACCGTCTGGCCCGACATTGAAGTACCAACCTTCATTGTAACCGGCCGGCAACACTTGCACTTCGATACCCGCTTCTTCAACGCGTGGCACATAGCTGTAATCGAAGAAGGTGGCCAATTGGATCTCGTTAGCGATCAAGCTATTGACATACGATTCATCATCGCCAAAGAAGCGCACAAACATCGTTTCGATCAACGGTTGGCCTAAGGCGTAATTCGGGTTGGCGGTGAAGCGCATGAAGTTGCCAACGTTCCATTCTTGGAAGATATACGGCCCGCTAGAGACGGTCGGCGCTTGGTTAAATTCAGCGGTATCCAACGTGCCGTCCGCATCAAACACCGGGCGTAAAACGTGTTCCGGCAAAATTTGACCGAACATGCTCAACCACGGCGCATACGCTTCGGGGAAAGTGACGACCACGGTCAACGCATCGGGCGCTTCGACACTGGTCATCAATTCATACGGAGCGCGGCTCACCGGCGCGTTTAAGCTATTGGTGTACATCTCATAGGTGAACAAGAAATCGGCTGAGTCCAGCGGATCGCCGTCTGACCAGGTGAGACCTTCTTTGAGTTTTAAGGTGAAGGTGGTGTTGTCTTCGCTGATCCCGCCATTATCTAGGCTGGGGATCTCCGTGACTAACACCGGGACGGGTTCAAGATTCGAGTTATAGCTCCATGCCGACGCAAGAAATAACGAGATCGTGTAACCCGTGTAGGTGTTGGGGCTATACATCGGGTTCAAAACCCCCGGTTCTTGCGGCCATGCAATGGTCACTTCTTTGCCGCTTTGCGCTTGGATCGACGTGAGCAAACTCAACGCGATCACCAGCAACAACGCGAGGATGCGAACTGGCTTCATGTTAGGGACTCCTTATCAAGGTAGAAAGAAGGTGTGTCTTTAAGCGACGCTTAATATAACGCGGATTAGGCAACTTGGCAATTTGTAAATCGTGGGCAACCCCAAAAGCCGATCCCAACCCTTGCGCGCTGGATCGAAAGTCGCCGCCTTGGTGGAGGGTGACGTTTTGGTTAGAGTGCAGATCGGTCTCAACTGCCAGATCCGAAGATTCGCTTAAACCATCTGCCAATTTTGGATAAAATCCCCTGATTAGATCGGGCGATCCCATCGATCACCCGTTGAATTTCATCATGATAGGGATGATCAGCCGGTAACGACGCGGGTTGATCGGCCATGATCGCGATCAACGCCGCGAAAAACTCGCTTGCTTTGAGATCCTGAACTTGCAGGGCTTGATCGCGCATTTGTCTTAACATCACGTTCAACGCCGCCCGTTGTTGATCATTTCCTTGTCTTTTGATATTGATCACCGCCTCAAGTAACATTTCCAACGGGTTCACTTGATCATCCCCGTTGCTTTGTTGCTTGATCCCATCGATCACCCGTCCCACATGCGAATAGTACGGATGATCCGACTTTAGAGCG